>JAPLJU010000068.1 GCA_026388445.1 Deltaproteobacteria bacterium | reverse complement strand
CACTGCCCTGAGGAAGGACGGGGGAACCTTCCCCGCCCTGATTCACGTGGGACCTGTCCAGCTCGGCGGAAAGATCCTCGGCGTCCGGGGCATTCTGATTGATATCTCCGATCGCAAGGCCTCGGAGGAGCGTTTGCAGAAGGCGAAGGAAGAAGCGGAAGCTATCAATGTTGAACTGGAGGCCACCAACAAACAGCTTGAAGAGGCCATTGAGCGGGCCAATATCATGGCCCTGGCCGCTGAAGTCGCCAACTGCACGAAATCCCAGTTCCTCGCCAACATGAGTCATGAGATCCGCACGCCGATCAACGGCGTGATCGGTTTTTCCAATCTCCTTCTCGATACGGAGCTCTCGCCGGAGCAGCGGGAGTATGCAGAGGCCGTTCGCGATTCGGCGGAGATCCTCCTCAAACTGATCAATGACATCCTGGACTTCTCGAAGCTGGAAGCGAAAAAAATGGCCCTTGAGCAGATCCCCTTTGATCTGAGGACAACCGTCGAGGGTGTTGCCGAACTGCTGTCCCTCAAGGCGCGCGAGAAGGGGCTCGAACTCAGCGTTCAATACGCGCAGGATGCCCCGCGGCGGGTCATTGGAGATCCCGGCCGGATTCGGCAGGTGCTCATCAACCTTGCGGGCAACGCGCTCAAATTCACGCAGCAGGGCTTTGTGCTCATCCACGTGGGATGGCAGCCGCTGGCCGATGGGCAGGCTGAGTTCAGATTCGCCGTGGAGGACAACGGTATCGGCATTTCCGAGGAGAAGCTCGAGTTCATCTTCGAGAAATTCACCCAGGCCGATGCGTCCATGACGCGTCGTTACGGCGGAACGGGGCTGGGATTGGCCATATCAAAGCAGATCGTGGAATTCATGGGGGGGACCATCGGCGTCAGCAGCACGCTGGGCCGGGGCTCGACCTTCTGGTTCACCATCCGGCTGGGCTTGGACAGGGCTCCGCAGACACTGGCCATCCCGGCGGCCAGTCTCGAGGGTGTGCGCGTGCTGATGGTGGATCGAAACAAAATCAACCGGCAGACGCTTCTCGACCTCACATCGAATTGGGGCATGAAAGGCGACGCCGTACCGACGTCGGAGGAGGCCATCGCTTCCATGCGCAACGCCTGCGCATCGGGACAGCCCTACCAGATGGCCATCATCGATTCGAATCTTGAGGATGACCATACGGCATCCATCGGCCGACGGATCAAATCGGATCCGCAACTGAGGGATACAATTCTCATCGTGATTGCCGCCGTCGGCAAGCGGGGCGACGCCAGGCGTTTATCGGATGCGGGCTTCACGGCCTACCTGGTGAGACCGATCCATCCGGCCACGCTCATGGAGGCCCTGGCGACGGCGTGGGGATCCAAGCTTCAGGGTGTAACGACACCGCTCATCACCCGTCATACCCTTGCTGAGGCCCGCGCATCGCAGTCCCCATCGACAGCCATGGAGTCCGGAACAGCGAGAGCCCATGTCCTCATCGTTGAAGATAATCTTCTCAATCAGAAGCTGGCTCTGAGGATGCTCGAAAAGCTCGGCTGCCGCGCGGATCTGGCCGGTAACGGTCGGGACGCCGTCAGGATGATCGAAAAAAACGGATATGACCTCGTTTTCATGGACTGCCAGATGCCCGAAATGGACGGTTATGAAGCCTCGGCGATCATCCGCCAGCGGGAGAAAGAAAGCGGTCAACACCTTCCGATCATCGCGATGACCGCCCACACCCTGACGGGGGATCGGGACAAGTGCATGGAAGCCGGCATGGATGATTATATTTCGAAGCCGATACGCAAGGAAGATATTCTCCAGGTGATCAGCAAGTGGGTCCCCGGGGGTGAAGCGACTTAACGGGTGTTTTTCACCCGGCATCTATTTTGAGATGGTTGTGAGGACGGTATGAACTTCAGGCAAATGGCAGATCAAATCGGATTCAGCGAGGAGGAATTCCTGGAACTGGTGGGGCTCTTTCTGGAGAGCAGCCTCTCAGAGCTCGATCACATCAACACTGCCGTGGATGAAATGGACTTCAAAAAGATGGCCATGTCCGCCCATTCCATCCGGGGCGCGGCTGTCAACCTCGGGTTCGCGGAGATTCACGAACTGGCGAAGACCATCGAGGGCAATGCCGGGGCGAATGAACTGAACGGGACGGTTGAGGCGGCGGAGAAGATCAAAGACAACCTTGAGCAGATCGTCGGGACCATGGTGCTGACGGGCAGAGATTAATCATCGGACAGGGGATGGCCCCTGATTGGAGAACATGAAAAACGCCTATCCCATCCTTGTCGTTGAAGATGATCCGGTGACCCGGAGGCTTCTGGAAAAGATTCTTCAGGAGGCCGGCTGTAGCGAGATTCGCGTTGCCGTGAACGGGCGGGACGCCCTGGAGATCCTGAAGCACAGTTTTTATCCGATTGTCATCACGGACTGGATCATGCCGGAGATGGATGGTTTACAGCTCTGTCACGCGATCCGGCATGATGATCTGCCCGGTTACATCTATATTATTGTTCTTACCGTGAAGGATTCCAAGTCCGACATCGTGCGGGGGCTGGAAGCCGGTGCCGATGAATACCTTGTCAAGCCCATTAACCCGTCGGAACTGCTTGTGCGACTGAAGACGGCACAGCGGATCCTCGAGCTCGAAAAGTCGCTCAAGATGACGAACGAGGAGATCAGGACCCTGTCCATCCAGGACCCCCTGACGGGGATCTTCAACCGGGTCTACCTCATGGAGAGGCTTCCCCAGGAAATCAAAAGGTCGCATCGGTACGGCCATCCGCTGTCGATCATCATGTGCGACATCGACCACTTCAAAGACATCAACGATGAGTTCGGGCATAAAGCGGGGGATCAAATTCTGAAAGAGTTTGTCCACTGTCTGAACGCCGCGATCCGTCAGGACATTGACTGGGTCGCCCGCTACGGCGGGGAAGAGTTTCTTATCGTGCTGCCGGAAACGGATCTTCAGCCGGCCTGCCTGGTGGGCGAACGGTTGAGGCGTGTCGTTTCGGAGAAGGTGTTCCGGTTGAAGGGAAAAGATATCAGGATCACCTCGAGTTTCGGTGTCTCCAGTTTCAATCCGGCGAAGGATCAGAGGACCACCTTCGATGTTCTGATGGAACAGGCCGACGAATTTCTCTACGAGGCGAAGCGGGAAGGGCGGAACAGGGTCAAGGGACAAAACGTCAAAGATAAATTATTCGAATTGAAGGGCGAATCCTATGAAGAAGAAATCACTAGTCGTCGATAACCATCCCGTCATGCTGGAGTTCATGACGAGGTTTCTCACCAAACAGGGATATCAGGTCATGACCGCTGAAGACGGTCTGATGGCTCTGGATGTCATCCAGACCTACACCCCGGATATCATATTTGTTGACCTCATCATGCCCAATATCGACGGGAAGAAGCTCTGTCAGATTATCCGGGGTATGCCGAGGCTGAAAGACGTCTTCCTGGTCATTGTCTCGGCCATCGCCGCAGAAGAGGAAGGTTTCAACCACCGGGCGTTCGGGGCGGATCTGTGCATCGCCAAGGGCCCCTTGGGCACTATGTCCAAGACCATTCAGGAAGCCCTGCATGAATTCGACCTGAAGGGCAGCCGGAAACTCCCGGATCGGATCCTCGGCACGGATGGTCTCCATGCCCGGCAGGTGACCCGGGAGCTGCTGACGATCAAGAAGCACTATGAGACGGTTCTGAACACCCTGGCGGAGGGTATCCTGGAAATCACACCGGACGGGCGGATCGTGTATGCCAACCCGACGGCTATCCGTCTCGGCGGCATCCCGGAGGAGCGGCTTCTGGCCTCTCACTTTCGGGACCTCTTCCAGGACGAGGACCGGACCCGGATGGAAGAGATGGTTTCCAAGGTTCTTTCGCTCTCTCAGACGGTGTTTGATGATGCGCCCCTGAAGCTTCAATCAAGACAGGTCTTGGTCAAGATCCTCCCCATGGTGGAGGAAGTGCAGAAGACCGTCATTGTGGTTTTCGATGACGTGACCGATCGGCAGCGGATGGAAGCGCAACTTCAGCATGCGCAAAAGATGGAAGCCATCGGAACACTCGCCGGCGGCATCGCCCACGATTTCAACAATCTCCTGATGGTCATCCAAGGGAACATCTCTCTGATGCTCTTCGACCACGAGCCGAGCCATCCTTTTTATGAGCGGTTGAAGGGCATGGAAAAGCAGGTTCAGAGCGGATCCCGCTTGACGGGTCAGCTTTTGGGTTACGCGAGGAAGGGGCGATATGAGGTCAGGCCCCTGGATCTGAACCAGATGCTGCAGGAAGCCGCCGAAACGTTCAGCAGGACGAGGAAAGACATCGTCATTCATTACGATCTCGATCCGGAATTGCATCCTATTGAAGCCGACGCCGGGCAGATCGAACAGGTCCTCATGAACCTCTTTGTCAACGCGGCCGACGCCATGACGGGAGGCGGTGATATGACCCTGAAAACCGGAAACACCAGTCATGAGGCCATGAAGAACAAGCTTTATAACCCGAAACCCGGTCATTATGTGCTGTTCACGATCACGGATAACGGGATCGGTATGGATAAAAACACGATGGAGCGCATCTTCGAGCCCTTCTTCACGACGAAGGAGATGGGTCGGGGGACGGGTCTCGGGCTGGCCTCCGCTTATGGGATCATCAAGGGACACGGCGGATTCATCGATGTCGAGTCCGATATAGGGAGGGGGTCTACATTTAAAATATACCTGCCGGCTTCGGGGAAAAAAGTCATCAAGGCCGTTGAAGTGGTTGAGCCCATCAAAAAAGGCAGGGAGACGGTACTCCTGGTGGACGATGAGGATTCGATGCTTGAGGTGGGTCAGGAACTGCTGAAAACGATGGGTTACCATGTCTACACGGCCCGGGACGGGAGTGAAGCGCTCGAAATCTATGACCGGAGCAAGGGAGAAATCGACATCGTTCTTCTGGACATGATCATGCCCAAAATGGGTGGCGGTGAGGCCTTCGACCAGATGAAAAAAATAAATCCCGCCGTCAAGGTCCTTCTTTTGAGCGGCTACAGCATCGATGGTGAGGCGGCCAAGATTCTCGATCGGGGATGCAGCGGGTTTATTCAAAAACCCTTCAATATGGAAGAACTGTCTAAAACCATCGAATCCATCATGGGAGAGAAGGTCGCGAGTCAGCGCATCAGCGAAGAGGTAAGGCAGACCGCGCAGGAAATAGCTTAGGGGATGGACGATGCGAGGTACCCCGGCCCCCGAAAGGAAAACATGCTCAACAGCTCCGGAATGAGAATACAGCCCCTGCTGGAGAAGACCGGCACCCGAAAAACGCCGACCGTTCTCATCATCGACGATAACCCCGCAAACATCAGATTGCTGGAAGCCATCCTCAAAACGAAAGGCTATACCTTTCTTGCCGCGCTCAATGGTCAGGAAGGGAGAGAACTGGCGAAGCGCAAGCGCCCGTCCGTCATCCTGCTGGACATCATGATGCCCGGCGAGAGCGGTTTCGATGCGTGCCGCATGCTCAAGTCCGATCCGATGACAGCGGACATCCCCATCATATTTGTCACGGCCGTCGATGACGTGGGGAGCAAGATCAAAGGACTCACGCTGGGTGCCGTGGATTACATCACCAAGCCTTTCGACAAGCTCGAGGTCATCGCCCGTGTACAGCGCCATCTGGAGACGCGGGACACCTACCAGTATGTCATCGAAGCCCAGGCGGAACGATTGAGGCAGGTCCGGGAAGCACAGCAAGCCATCCTGGTTCGTCCGGAGGATCTTCCCGAGGCGAATTTTGCCGTCCGCTACGTCCCGATTCTTGAAGCCGGCGGGGATTTTTACGATGTCTTTTCTTCAGGTCCGGACGTCTTCGGTTTCTTTGTCGCGGATATCAGCGGACACGATATCAAGGCTTCCTACAATACCTTTGCATTGAAAGCCCTCATCCATCAGAACACCGGCAACGGAACCACCCCGGGGGAGACCATGCAGATCATCAATCAAGTTTTCACCCGGCTCCTGCGGGACGGTGAATACCTGACGGCCTGTTACGCCCGACTTGATCGCAGGGCAAGGCAATTGACCTTCATCAACGCCGGCCACTGCCCCGCCATCTATCTCAGTGCCCGTGGAGACGTTCAAACCCTGGAGGCGAAAGGGGACATCCTCGGTGCGTTCGAGGCCGTATCCTTTGAACCGCTTTCCCTGACGGTCTCTGAGGGAGGAAGGGTCTTTTTCTACACAGACGGCGTGATCGAACGATACGGAGAGAGCTGGCGGAAGCGGGAGGACGGCATGGTTGATCTCATCGAGGCCTGTGTCGAGACGCGTGACCTGCCCATCGGGTCGGCTGTTCGTGAAATCGTGACCGCCATCTGCCCTGAGCATCAAACCCTCCAGGATGACTTGTTGCTTCTGGGGGTGGACCTATAGGCCGGGGAACTGTCCGGCGTGGAGGATTCTTGCGTCAGAGGGATTTGTCGCCCAATCGTGAGCTTGAAGAAATGAATGCCACTTTTGAAGTCCGCACATTGTCCGATCATCTCACCATCCTCTTCTCTTCCGCAATGGAACAGGTCGATTCGGTCAGCCGGGAGACGGAGAATTTCCTCTCGCAGCTGGGCATCCAGGAGAAAGCCTTCCGGATTTTGCTGTCGATGCGGGAGGCACTCACCAACGCGATCCGGCATGGCAATCAGGAAGATCCGCAGAAGATGATCCGTTACAGGGTTCACCTGGATGAGGGCGACCTGGTCATGGAAGTGGAAGATGAGGGGGCGGGATTTGACTGGAAAAATCATATTAAAAGAAAACCCAGAGTCCGTTCGGAATCCGGCCGGGGTCTTTTCATCATGCGACAGTATGCCTCCGAGGTATGGTTTAATGATCGGGGAAACCGCCTGGTGCTGCGGTTCAAATAAAGATGACTGACCGCAGACATTTGACAAACAGGCCTCGTCCGGGGAGGACGGGTCGAACAGCACGGAAATCAGAGTGAATGTCCCGGCGATGCCGGCAGTCGAGGAGGAATCATGGGGAGAAAAGTCGGAGGAAAAGAAAAGAGCGCACCCAACGTTTTACAACCCTCCGGTGACCTTGTGGCGTCGACAATTGAAACCTTTAAGAAGGATGTTCGTTCCGTGATGAGGAACAGCCCCAGGGCCCTCGTTCTCGACCTGACCCATGTCCGGATGGTGGACTCCGTCGGTCTCGGTGTCCTGATCACCGCCCATAATGCGCTTCGTAAAAAAGGGGTGAAATTGGCGGTAACCAATGTCTCCAAAGAGATCCTCGATCTCTTCACGGCCATGCAGCTGGACCGACACTTCGAAATCGGGAAAGCACCCTGATGATGAGGGGCCTAATGACCGAGGCGCATTCCATTCCCCGGTGTCCGGTTTCGCGGGTTCGGCTCGAATGGAACCCGAAGGCATATTGAGGAGGATTTTTTCAAGTGAGAGAAAAGCGCCAGAAAGAAAAACAAAATGTCATCCTGCCGGGCAGAGATATCATCGCCTCTTCCGCACAGGAACTCCGGCGGAGCCTCTGGTCTCTCATGGATGAGGGGATCCAGGGCATCGTCGTTGATCTTACCGGTGTTCGCATGATTGACTCCATCGGGCTCGGCGTCCTGATCTCCACGCATAACGCCCTGAAGAAGAAGGGCGGAAGGCTCTCTGTTGTCAATGCCTCCAGAGATCTTTTTTCCCTTTTTGCGGCCATGCGCCTCGATCAGCATTTCGAAGTGAAGATGATGGCCTGATCGCAAGCAGCCCCGCGCTCGGCCGATTGACCTGCGAAAATACCCTGCTCGCCTCTTACGACTGATCTGCTTCGAAAGACACGCCTTTCCGGATCAATTCCCTTGAGAATTTCACCTGCCGATGGTAGTCTGGCGACGTTTCGAATCCAGCCCCGTGACTTTATCTTTCCATCGAGGAGGAAGAACCTTGAGAAGAAAGATCATCTTGGCGGTGTTTCTCATCCTGTTCGTGGCCGTTGCCGTGCTGGTTTATTTCGGGCAGCGGAAGGCGAGGCTTCAGGAGCTTTATTACTCAGGGACCATCGAATCGACCCAGTCGGAACTGGCCTTCCAGATAAGCGGTCGCGTCATCACTGTTCATGTGAAGGAAGGACAGTCGGTGACAAAGGACCAGGTGCTTGCCGAACTGGACCGTCAGGAATGTGTCGCAGCCCGTGACCAGGCCAGGGCAAACCTGAAAAAAGCTGAAGAGAGCCTGAAGCAGGTCAGGACGGTTCTTGACATCAACCGTAAAACCCTGCCGGCCGATGTCACGCGCGCGGAGGCCGGCGTGGCCAGTGCGAAGGACGTCCTCGCGGAGGCCCGAAGCAACAAGGAGCGTTACGACCAGCTTTACGAGCGAGCGGTTGTTTCAAAAAAGGAATGGGAGACGGTGACGCTGGCTCACGATACGGCACGTGCGCGTCTCACCGAAGCCGAAGCGGTCCTCCGTCAGGCCGGGGGCAACCTTCAAAACCTGGAATCCATCGGGCAGCAGGTCGAAGCGGCTGCGGCCCAGGTAAAGGCCTCAAAGGCAGGGGCGGATCTGGCCGAGATTCAGCTCAGTCATACCCAGCTCAAGGCGCCCTACGGCGGGATCATTACAAGCCGCAATGTGGAGCCCGGCGTCGTTGTTTCTCCCAGCCGCCAGGTTCTGACACTATCTGATCTCTCCGAGGTGAAGCTGAAAATCTTTGTCGGTGAGACGGAGATCGGCAAAGTCAAACCGGGCCAGAGGGTGGAGGTCAAGGTGGACACCTTCCCCGGCAAGGTGTACAATGGTTCCGTTTCCTACATTTCACCGGAAGGTGAATTCACGCCAAAGATCATCCAGACCCAGAAGGAAAGGGTCAAAATCGTTTATCTCGTTCAGATCATCCTTCCCAACCCTGACCTTGAACTGAAGTCCGGCATGCCCGCCGATGCGTGGCTGAAATAAGGCGCAAGGCTGAAGGCGAATGGCTAAAGGCAGGGCAAGAAACCACCGTGACAACTGTTAACCCCATCATCAAGGTCGAAAACGTTTCCAGGCGGTTCGGTGACATCACCGCCTTGGAAAATATATCCCTCGACATCACTCGCGGGACCCTATTCGGACTCGTGGGCTCAGACGGCGCGGGGAAGTCGACCCTCCTGCGAATGATCGCCACCATGATGCCGCCCACCTCAGGGCACATCCTCGTGAACGGTCTCGATGTGGTCTCTGAGAGAAGGGCGGTCAAGAGCCTCATCGGTTACATGCATCAGCGCTTCGGGCTCTACCAGGATCTCACCGTCGCGGAAAACCTCGCTTTCTTCATGGATATTTTCGGTATCCGTGGAGAGGAGCGGAACAAGCGGCGGGAGCGCTATCTGGGGTTTTCCAACCTTTTGCCCTTCGTAGACCGGCTCGCGGGCAACCTTTCGGGCGGCATGAAACAGAAGCTCGGCCTGGCCTGCGTTCTCGTGCACCAGCCCTCCCTTTTGATCCTTGACGAGCCGACCAACGGTGTTGATCCCGTGTCCCGGCAGGAGTTCTGGGACATCCTCCTGGAGATGAAGCGGGAGGGGATGACCATCGTTGTTTCAACGGCCTATCTCGACGAGGGAGAGAAATGCGATCAGCTCGCTCTGATGCACCGTGCCCGGGTCCTGCAGGTGGCCGAGCCCGGTGAGATCCGAGCCTCCTTCCCGAACCTGGAGGAAGCCATGATCCGTCGAATCCAGGCGGTGGACGACGAGGTGGCGAATGACCATTTCAAACAATGACATCGTCCAGGTGCGAGACCTGGAGAAACGGTTTGGCGATTTCGTGGCCGTGGACAGGGTCTCCTTCTCGATCCGGAAAGGCGAGATTTTCGGTTTCCTGGGCCCCAACGGCGCGGGAAAGTCCACGACGATCCGCATGCTCTGCGGCATCATAACCCCCACGGCAGGTTCCGGTCAGGTAGCGGGCTATGACGTCATCACCCAATCCGAGGAGATTAAAAGGATCATCGGCTACATGTCCCAGAAGTTTTCGCTCTACGAGGAACTGACACCCCTTGAAAATATCCGCTTTTACCTGGGCGTCTACGAAGTGCCGGAGCGGCAGTGGCCCGAGCGGATCGAGTGGGCCCTGAAACTGACCCGCCTTCAGGACGTGAGCGCGAGACTTACCCGCGAGCTCCCTCCGGGGTGGCGGCAGAGGCTGGCATTGGGCTGCGCGCTCCTCCACCGTCCGGAGATCCTGTTCCTCGATGAACCCACCTCGGGTGTGGATCCCATTGCGCGACGCCACTTCTGGGATTTCATCGGAAGCCTTGCCCGCGAGGGCGTCACGGTCTTCGTAACCACCCATTACATGGATGAGGCGCTGAACTGCGAGCGTATCGTCATGATCAACGAAGGGAAGATTGTGGCCATCGGAAGTCCCGGAGACATCATTCGAGAGACCTTCCCCGACCGCCCCGATGCGACCCTGAATGAAGTCTTTATCAAACTCATGTCCAGGAGCGGCAGCGCGTGAGGATCGCCAACATCCAGGCCACCGCCCGAAAGGAATACTATCACCTGATCCGGGATTTCAGGAGCCTTTATCTCGCCTTTATCCTGCCGCTGGTGCTGATCCTTCTCTTCGGGTATGCCCTTAGCCTCGACGTGGAAGACGTCGGCGTCATGGTCGTGGACCATGACAAGACGAGTTCCAGCCGGGACTTCATCCGCCAGGTCGATGCCTCTCCCTACTTCAATGTGATTGCCCATCTCCCGGATGACGACGCCGCCGTGAAAGAGCTCGACCGGGGAAGCACGACCATTGTCCTCGTCATCCCGCCTGGCTGGACCGCCGATATCCGGGCGGACCGGAAGGCGCAGCTCCAGGTCCTCCTCGATGGAAGCGACCCGAATTTTGCCAGCCTTTCCCGCGGGTATATCACCGCCTTCATCGAGCGCTACAACAACCGTCTCTTCGTCGATTTCCTCAACCGGCAGGGGAGCGTGAGGGCGAAACCCCCCGTGGAGGGGCGCATCAGGGTCTGGTTTAACGAAGACCTGGAGAGCCGGAAGTTCATCGTTCCCGGGATCATCGCCGTCATTATCATGATCGTGGGCGCCATGCTGACATCCCTCGTGATTGCCCGGGAATACGAAAACGGGACGATGGAGACGATCAAGTCGCTCCCCATCCGGGCCGAGGAGTTCCTGACCGGGAAGGCCATCCCCTATTTCTTCATCGCCATGACCGATGTTTTCGTGGCCATGCTGATGGGGCAGTTTCTCTTCGGCGTGGTGTTGAAGTCCAGCTTCTGGCTCATGGTGCTGGCCACGACCCTCTATCTGTGCGTTGCGCTGGGTCTCGGCCTGCTCATTTCCGTCGTGACGAAATCCCAGCTGGTGGCGAACCAGATTGCGATCCTTGTCACCTATCTGCCCTCACTCCTTCTTTCGGACTTTGTTTTTCCGGTCGCCAACATGCCCAAATTCATCCAGCTCGTGACCTATATTGTCCCCGCGACCTATTACATCGATATTCTGAACGGGCTCTATCTTCGCGGCCTGGGTCTGACGGTCCTGTGGCAGAGTTACGCCGTATTGCTCGCCATGTACGCGGTGCTGGCCGCCTTGACGCTCATCGTGTTCAGACGGGAGGGGATGTGAGATGTCCTGGCTGAGAATCCGGGAACTCGTTCGTAAGGAATTCATCCAGCTCTTCAGGGACAGGAAGAACCGCCCCATCCTCGTTATCGCCCCCTTCATTATGATTCTCATTTTCGGGTACGTCGTTTCCACGGATGTCCGGGATATTCAGGTCGCATTGCTCGATCAGTCTCATACGAGAGAAAGCAGGGAACTGCGAGACGCCCTGGAGGGAAGCCCCATATTTCGGATCACCCATTACCCGGGGAATTCCAGGGACCTCGAGGAGCTTCTCCTCCAAAGAAAGGTGGATCTCGTCATCAAGGTGGGGCCCGATTTCAGTGAGCGGATACGGAAAGGGGAGACGGCGGCGATCCAGATCCTCGCTGACGGCAGCATGAGTAACATCGCCGCCGTGCGGATTGCCTACACGCAGCTTGTGATGGATCGGTTGAATCAAAAATTCATGAAGGAGCTCTATCCCCGGATGGTCGATTATGGGCAGATCGACAGTCGCATCCGGACCTGGTACAACCCCAACCTGGAGAGCCAGTATTTCTTCGTGCCCGGAATCGTCGCGGTGCTCATCATGATCCTGACACTCCTTCTCACCTCCATGGCGATCATCAAGGAAAAAGAGGCAGGGACCATGGAACAGCTCATCGTCACGCCCCTCAAGCCCGCCGAATTCATCGCGGGGAAAACGATTCCTTATGTCATTATTGCCTTTGCCCAGATGATGGTCGTGACGGTCTTTGCCATCTACTGGTTCCGGATCCCCCTGATGGGGAGCATCCCCCTGCTCTTTTTTGCCGTCTGTCTGTTCCTCCTGAGCCTGCTGGGCATCGGTCTGTTCATATCCACCGTCTCATCGACGCGGCAGCAGGCCATGATGACGACCTTTTTCTTCATCATCCCCTTCTTCATGCTCTCGGGGTTTGTCTTCCCCATAGTCAATATGCCCGGTGCGGTTCAATATCTGACCTACATCGTCCCCCTGAGGTACATGCTCGTCATCATCCGGGGGATATTCCTGAAAGGGGTGGGCATGGAGATTCTCTGGCCGCAGTTTCTAGGCCTTGCCCTTTTAGGCCTGGTTGTCTTCACCGGCGCCTTGAAAAGATTCAGAAAACGCCTCGATTAACCCCTGTTTTTTCGTGAAGAATTTAAAATTTTTGCCGATATAACCCATGTAGTTGTCTGGGCAGGCGGCGGTGGGGGCGGGTGCTTCATTGCAACGGCGGCCTTCGGCTCACCGATTGAGCCTCATGTGCAGATCCTCAGAGATTTCAGGGATCATTATCTGCGCGGTCATAGGGCGGGAAACTTTCTCGTGCAAAGCTATGAGGATCTCTCACCTCCCGTTGCCCGCTTCATTTCCGATCATGAGATGCTGAAGCCGGCCGTGAGACTTTTTCTGTTGCCCCTGATAGGCTTCGCCTTCGTGACACTTCAACTGGGTGCGGAACTCTTTATGGCGGCAGGATTTTTCGGTGTTGCGTTTCTCGCGGCCGGCAGCTCGCGGTACAGACGATTGCGGGAGCCTGCCATTCATGACAGGTCGTGATCGGAGAGACGTTCCCCTTCCTATTTGCCCCGTCCGCCCTTTTCGATCTTTTTCAGGGCGCCGCCCTGAAAAGTGAGGATATAGACGTAGCCCCCATACCCCTCGTCGTAATACCATTTCTCAACGCGCGTTGATTTTCCCTTGGAGGTCTTCTTGCCGAGGGCGATTTTTTCTTTCTTTGCTTTCTCGGCTGTTCCTGTTTTTTCTGTACGGGCCGGCTTGCCGCAGGCCTTCTGGACGACATACGTCGAATCGCCGACGGAGACGGTCTCACTGCCGCAGCGGAATGACGTGTCCTCCGCAACGGAAGGGACCGGACGGGCCATCGAGAGAAGGAAGACGGATGAAATGGCCAAAACGGTGATTTTTTTATTCATCGAAATCAAAGCCTCACGCTTCGAGAATTTTACGGACAACCTTCTTATCGGTTCCCCGTCGGCTAATCTTTAGATGGAGCCGTTTCAGGGGCTCTCACTGCCGCTTGAAACGATGGAACTCGTTTTTTTAGTTGACAAAAGCCGGGCGAACCTTTAGGATACAACCCACTGATCGGAAGGGGATCCATTATTCAAACCATGATCCGGAACATTGTTTCCATCATTCGGCCCATCATTATTATCATCATACAGGATACGTCTGGATGACGTAGGGGACCGATAATGGAATAATGGAGAGGACATAAACCTGCTGAAAAATCCGTTATCCGGTTTCCCGGTAACGGATTTTCAATTTATGGGGGAAGGAACATCATGAAGAAACGGGACGTGCTTATCTATGACACCACCTTGAGAGACGGAACCCAGGGTGAACAGATCAACTTCTCCGCCGAGGAGAAACTGCGGATCGCCCAGCGGCTGGATGACATCGGGTTTCACTACATCGAAGGGGGATGGCCGGGATCGAATCCGAAGGACATGCGCTTCTTTGAGCTTGCTCGGGGGAAGACGTTCAAGAACGCAAAGCTCTCGGCTTTCGGGAGCACGAGGAAGGCGGGGGTCAAGCCGCGCGAGTGCCCGAACCTGTTGGCCCTCCTCGATGCCGCAACCCCCGTGGTGACCATCTTCGGAAAAACGTGGAACCTCCACGTTCACGAGATTCTCAAAGTATCCCTCAAGGAGAATCTGGCCATGATCCGGGACACCGTCCGTTTTCTCAAAGACAGCGGAAAGGAGGTCATTTACGATGCGGAGCATTTCTTCGACGGTTATAAGGCAAACCCCGCTTACGCGATGGATACCATCCAGTCGGCCCTCTCGGCAGGGGCGGACATGATCGTTCTTTGCGATACCAACGGCGGGTCCCTTCCGGAGGAGGTCTACCGGATCTCGCGGGAGGTGTCCGATACCGTCCCCAAGAATCTTCTCGGCATTCATGCCCATAATGACGGCGGGCTGGCCGTAGCCAACTCGCTGGCGGCCGTTTCGGCAGGTGCCAGGATGGTTCAGGGGACCATCAACGGTTTCGGGGAGCGCTGCGGCAATGCCGATCTGATCCCCATCATCGCCAATCTTCAGTTAAAGATGCAAAAGAAGTGTCTGGTGGAGTCATCGATCCGGCAGCTCATGAACCTCTCGCACTTCGTGAGCGATATTGCCAATATCCCGCTTCTGAACACCAGGCCTTTCGTGGGCCGGAGCGCCTTCGCCCACAAGGCGGGTGTTCATGTGAATGCCGTCCAGAAAAACCCCTCCGCCTACGAGCATATCGACCCGAGCCGCGTGGGGAATCAAAGAAGGGTTCTGGCCTCAGACCTCTCGGGTAAAAGCACCATTGAGTACAAAGCCAGGGAACTGGGACTGTCGCTGGGCCGGGATAAATCGGCCAGCAGGAAGATCCTCCAGGTGATCAAGCAGATGGAGGACCAGGGTTATACCTTCGATGCCGCCGACGGGTCGCTTGCCCTTCTGATCAAAAAGGCCACTGGCCAGTTTGAAGAACCCTTTGAACTGGAGCTTTTCCGCGTGATCAACGAAAAGGACGAGGAGAATCCTTCGCACGCCCAGGCGATGATCAAAATCTGGGTGGGCGATGAGGTGGAGATCACGGCGGCCGAAGGCAACGGCCCCATCAATGCGCTCGACAATGCACTCCGAAAGGCCCTGCGTACCTTCTACCCCGAAATCGACGAGATGCACCTCATCGATTTCAAAGTCAACATTCTGGACGGCAGCGAGGGCACGGCCGCCAAGGTGAGGGTTCTCATCGAGTCACAAGACCAGAATGAAATCTGGAGCACCGTCGGTGTGTCGGAGAGCGTTATCGAGGCGAGCTGGCTGGCTCTGGTGGACAGCTTCCAGTACAAGCTGAGCAAGGACCGCCTGAACCACAATCACCGGAAACCATGAGCAGGAGCGCAAATCGTGGCCATGACTATTACGGAGAAGATACTCGCTGCCCGCGCAGGGTTGAAGTCCGTTTCGCCGGGCGATCTCATTGAAGTGAAGGTAGATCTTGCCTTTGCCCACGATGTGACGGCGCCGCTTGCCATCCGGGTCTTCGAGGAGATCGGCGCGGAGAAGGTCTTCAACCGCAATAAGGTAGCCCTTGTAGCGGATCATTTCGTACCCAACAAGGACATCGCCTCGGCGCAGCAGGCCAAGCGGATGCGGGACTTTGCCAGAAAGCACCGGATCAAGAACTACTTCGAGGTAGGTGAGTCAGGAATCGGTCACGTGATCCTGCCGGAGAAAGGACTCATCGTCCCCGGGATGGTCGTCATCGGGGCGGACAGTCACACCTGCGCCTACGGCGCCCTCGGAGCCTTTTCCACCGGCGTCGGGAGCACCGATCTCGGTGCCGTCATGGCCACCGGGGAGATCTGGCTGAAGGTTCCGCCGACGATCCGGTTTGAGTACACGGGCAGAAAACGACGATGGGTTGCTGGCAAGGATCTCATTCTCTACACCATCGGTCTCATCGGTGTTGAAGGCGCCCTCTACAGCGCGATGGAATTTGCCGGCCCCGTCATCCGGGGGCTTCCCATGTATCAGCGCTTTGCCATGGCAAACATGGCCGTGGAGGCCGGGGCGAAAAATGGTATCATCGAGCCCGATCGGGAGACCCTGTCCTATGTAAGAGAGAGGTCGACCCTGAAACCCAGGATTTTCAGGAGTGATCCCGGCGCGGTCTACGCAAAGGTCATACGGATCGATGTCAGCCGAATCGAACCCCAGGTGGCTTTCCCCCCCTCTCCGGCCAATGACCGTCCCCTCTCGACGGTGGGGAAGGTGTCTCTGGACCAGGTCTTTATCGGGTCCTGCACGAACGGCTGGCTTGAGGATCTGCGGGATGCAGCGCGCATCCTCAGGGGGAAGAAGGCGGCGCCGGCGCCGTCATCGGTCCGCCCTGCTGCGGGCCCTGCCTGGGCGGTCACATGGGGGTCCTCGCAGAGGGGGAAAGGGCCCTTTCGACGACGAACCGCAATTTCATCGGGCGCATGGGGCACCCGAAGAGCGAGGTTTATCTCTGCAATCCCTACGTGGCGGCGGCATCGGCGGTCTTGGGACGCATTGGCGGGCCTGACGAATTATAGGTGGCTGTTGAAAAATACCCGTCTGCGGTGTTGCCCTCGTCCCTCGTCGCTCCACGTACGCACCAAGTACGCCTCGCTCCTCGGGATGTCGGGCGCTTAGCATCAGGGCATTTTTGAACAGCCGTACACGATGATAACTAAGGGGGAATGAAACGAGATGAAAATTGAGGGGCGGGTATGGAAATTCGGGGATGATGTGGATACCGACCTCATCATCCCGGCGAGGTACCTCAATATCTCCGACGGCAGGGAACTTGCCCGGCATGTTTTTGCCGACGTGAGGCCGGATTTCGCAGGCGCCGTGACGGCGGGTGACATCATCGTGGCGGGAAGAAACTTCGGCTGTGGTTCCTCGCGCGAACATGCACCCCTCGCGCTGAAAGCGGCCGGCATCCGCGCCGTCATCGCCCGGAGTTTTGCCAGGATTTTTTATCGGAACGCCTTCAATATCGGGCTTCCCCTTATGGAGTCCGGCGAGGCCGAGGAATTGCTTCAGGAGGGGGAGAAGATCTCCGTGGATCTTTCGACGGGGAAGATCGAAAATATGACGAGCCATAAAACCTGTTCGGCCCAACGGATTCCCGATTTCATGAGAAATCTCGTACAGACGGGGGGGCTCGTCGAGCATGTGAGGCAGAACAAGCTGAAGAAGAAAACGGTGAGGAGATAACGATGAAAGCTTACAACATCGGCGTCATCCCCGGGGACGGGACGGGGCCCGAGGTCATCGCGGAGGCCGTGAAGGCCCTCAAGGCCATCACCGATGCAGGAGGGCCTGAGTTCAACCTCGTCTACCATGACCTGGGCGGTGATCGCTACCTCAAGAAGGGGGAGCTCCTTCCTGAGTGGGTTCTCCGGGAGCTGAGACAGATGGACGCCGTTCTGCTCGGTGCCCTCGGTCACCCCGAGGTGAAGCCGGGTATACTGGAACGGGAGGTCCTGCTGAAGCTTCGGTTCGAACTCGACCTTTACATCAATTTAAGGCCCATTGTGCTCTTCCCCGGTGTCTATACCCCCATCAAAGACAAGGGTCCGGAGGACATTGACTTTGTGGTTGTCCGTGAAAACACGGAAGGGCTCTACGCCGGCAGCGGCGGATTCCTCAGGAAGGGCACGCCCGATGAAATCGCCATCCAGGAATCCGTCAACACGAGGCGGGGGGTCGAGCGCTGCATCCGTTTTGCTTTCGACTACTGCCGGAGGAGAAACAGGAGAAAAAAGCTCACCCTCTGCGGGAAGACGAACGTCCTCACCTATGCCTTCGACCTCTGGGAGCGTGTCTTTCGGGAAGTGGGCAGGGACTATCCGGACATCGAGCTCGACTACGCTCACGTCGATGCGATCTGTATGTGGATGGTTAAAAATCCGGAGTACTTCGATGTCATCGTCACGGACAACATGTTCGGCGACATCATCACGGATCTCGGCGCCATGATCCAGGGCGGGATGGGGATTGCCGCAGGCGGGAATGTAAACCCGAAAGCCGTTTCCATGTTTGAACCCATCAGCGGTTCGGCGCCGAAGTACACGGGCCTCAATAAGATCAACCCGCTGGCGGCCATCTGTGCCGCCCAGATGATGCTGGACCACCTCGGTGAAGCGTCGGCGGCGAGCATGCTTCTCGAGGCCGTCAAGGCCGTCGTGAAAAACGACGTGAGAAGCATGGATGCCGGGAAAATGGGATACGGCACCCGGGAAGTCGGCGACCTGGTCGTCAAGTATATCGTGGAGCCCATGACGACCTGAGCGGCTACGGGAATGAACTGAAGACCATGCTTCGGCCGGAGGGCAAGGGGGCGCATCACGCCCTTTTCGCCCTTTTTTATATTTACTTCTCCCGTACGGGGAAAAAAATTGACGAAAGTCGCCGCCTTGAGATATGAATGATGTGTCCATTTTGCAGGCCTTGTTTTGAGGTCTGTCCGGGATCACACCGTTGAGGTCGGGATCCCGGCAGTAAAAAATTCAGCGGGACGGGAAATCCTGATGCAGATCAGAAACCCCCTGATCGTCGTATCCGATTTTGCAGGCCAGGTGGGCCGCAGGACCATCAAAGGGTTCAGCCACTATCTCGATCTCAGCGCCTTTGCCTGGAGGATGATTCGTGAGATGTTCCGCTGGCCGAGGGAGGGAAGATCCCTTCTTTACCGGGTCACCCTGGAACAGGTCTATTTCACGGCGGTCCAGGCTCTCTGGATTGTCATCCCCGTCGCCCTCATCCTCGGGACCTCGCTGATCCTGCAGTTCAGCAAAATATCAGGCCAGTTCGATCTGGGCAAGATCATCGTCGTCATCGTGGTCCGGGAGCTGGGACCGCTCACAACGGCACTGATCGTGATCCTCAGGTCAGCCACGGCTGTCACGATCGAAACGGGTTACATGAACGTACTCCGCGAGATGGAGACCCTGGAGATGGGGGGTATTGATCCGGTAAGGCTTTATGCCTTGCCGAGGCTGATCGGAGTGATGACGGCGATGGTGTGTCTTGTTTTTATATTCGCGATCAGCGCGATCCTCGGGGGCTATGCTATCGTCTGGATGAGTACGAACATACCGATGCAAAATTTTCTGCCGCAGATCGGAAAGGCCCTCACACCGGAAGATTATATTGTGTCGGCATTGAAAGCGCTTTTCTTCGGGGTGGCCATCACGGTGGTGTCCCTTTTCCGTGGGTTTTCCGTCGGCAGGTCCATCACGGAGGTCCCTGTCGCAACCTCGAAGGGCGCCGTGGAATGTTTATTCTTCTGCCTGGTGATCAGCGGGATCCTGTCCTTATTGTTTTATTTATAGACATGGCTTTGAAACTGATAGAAATCGCAGGCTACAGTCTGGCACCCATCGGGCGAGGGAAGGGGCTGCGAAATTTTGACTGCACCATCTCCGAAGGGGATGTGATCTACATCGAAGGGGATCGCTTCGATGACACCCATCTTTTTCTGCGGGCCCTGGCGGCCCTTGAAAAGCCTCAGGAAGGTGTATTTTATTATCGCGGCGAGGCCCTCGATTTTTCCGATTACCGGAAGCTTCTCCCCTACAAGAGGAAGATCGGCTTCATATCGGCGGATGCCACACTCCTGTCGAACCGGACGATCGGGGAGAATATCATGTGGCAGAGATACTACCTGGAGGGCCGCAAATCCCTGAAGGTGGTTGATGAGGTTTTGCATCTCTGCCGCATTTTCGGCATCGAGGACAAACTGGACCTCAGACCCTCACAGGTCTTCCGTGACGAGGTCAGGGCGGCCATTATCATCCGTGAGCTTGTCAAGGGGGCGGAGATTCTTCTCGTGGAGCCCGCAAGAGAGACCCTCTCGCGCGTCCATTACGACAGTGCCGTTCAGCTGACGAAAGAGTTCTTATCCAAAAAAGTGACCGCTGTTTTTTCATTCAGTGACGAGGCCTTTGTCCGGGCGGCGGCGACAAAAAAGGTGAGGATCATCGAGGGGAAGCTGGAAGTCATCGCCCTGAAATAGACGGGCCCGTGACTTCCCGGCGGAACCGGGATTAAACCGTGGGGGAAAGAGATGGAACTTAAATTCAGTCGAATTGAAAAAACCGTCGGGCTTTTCATGACAGCGGTCGTCCTTTTTATTCTGGTCACCGTGGTCCTCATCGGGCGGGGTCAGGACTGGTTCAGGAATTACGTGACCTACTACACAACCTTCAAGGAGGGCTACAATCTGCAGGTCGGCGCGCCCGTGAAGCTCTTCAAGACGGATATCGGCAAGGTGAAGAAGATCACCCTCGTCGAGGACAAGGTCCGCGTGGAGCTGGCCATTCTTGAGGAGTACGCCTCCCGAATCCGGAAGGACACGGTGGCCACGGTGGAAAGTCCCACGATCATCGGCTCTGAGTATGTCTCGATCCGCCCGGGTCCAGTCAAGGAACTGCCGATTCCCGAGCGTGGAGAGATCAACTCAGTGGACAAGAAATCCCTGGATGACATCATGCAGGAATTTGAGGTGGAGAAGACGGCGAAGATGCTCATCAGTGCGATCCAGAATCTCTCGGACATCGTGGAAGAACTCCAGGATCCCGGAGGACCGCTCTTTTCCTCCCTCCGGAGTGTCGATCAAACCCTCAAGGATGTGAAGACCATCGTTGCCGACGTCGAGGCCGGGAAGGGCACGGTCGGTGGTCTCCTCAAGTCGGACGAACTACTCGAGAAGATCAATGACGCCATGGACAAGATTGATCAGATTCTTGCCAACGCGGAAAAGGGGAGCGAGGATGTCCCCGCGATTACGAGATCCACAAAGCGCGGCCTCCAGGAGACCCGGGATGCGGTGAGGGAGATCGACCGGCTGGTGAAGGCGGCGCAGAAAAACGTGCTCATACGGAAGGACATTCCACCTGCCCCGGAGGGAAAAAACATGGACGCGGGGTTAAGGAGGTAGGACGGCCGATGAAAAGAAAGGCTCTTCTTATTTTTCTTCTGATCTTTCCGGGACTGATTGCCTGCGGCGGCAGCGCCGTCAAGATGGTGCCTCCGCATCTGACAGCCGGTCAGGAGCAGATCGCCAAGGGGATGCCCTATTACCAGAAGGGTTGCTACAAGAAAGCGCTGGAGTACTTCTTGAGGGCCCACGAGATCTTCACCTCCTATGACCAGCGAGAGGGTATCGCCATGAGCCTCAACAACCTGGGCGCAGCCTATCGAGGAATCGATGAGCCCGAAAGTGCTCTCATTCTCTTCCAGGAGGCTCACAGGATCTATTCCGGCATCGGTAATCCAGCCGGGGCGAGACAGGCACTCTGCAACCAGGCAGCTGCACTCATCGATCTGGGCGACCTTGCGGGAGCCGAGAAAGCTCTGGACGAAGCCTCGAAGATCCGCGTCGAGATCGCGGGCAAACTTTTCATTCCCCTGATCAGCAACCAGGGGATCCTCCTCACGAAGAAAAAAGAATTCGCAAAGGCGGAGGAGATCCTGAAAAATGCCCTGGCGGCATCGGATCCCGAAAATCTTTCGGACATCGCCGTTGTGAATTCAGCCCTCGGACATCTCATGCTGGAGAAGGGAGAGAACCGGCAGGCGATCGACTATTTCGAAAAGGCTCTCGACGCGGACCGGAAGGCGGGTTTCCACAAGGGGATCGCCGATGACCTCCGTTATATCGGTGAGGCCTATGAAAAGCTCCGCGAGGATCGTAAAGCCGTGGAAAACTGGCAGGAGAGTGTCAAGATTTACGCCCTTCTCGGTGCGGAGGACGAGGTCGACGAACTGATGGGGCGGCTCCGCGCGGCCGCGGACAGGGCCTCTGTCAACATTGAGCTCACGGAATTTTTTGTCAACCACTGGTTGGAGGGGAGGATGACGGAGGGCCTCTGCGACTGACAAAATAGTGGTTAGCAACACCAAAAAGACAAAATAGAATAACGGGTCAGATAGACTAGACCCGGAACCCGATACCCTTTGCCCTTAGCCTTAAGCCTGGCACCTTGTGCCATAATTCATAACTCAAAACTCAAAACTCAAAATTTTATGTCTATAGATGTCTTCGGTCTGGGCCAGTGCTCCCTCGATTACGTCGGGAAGTTTGAGACCTATCCTTCTCCCGACATAAAACATGAATTCCACGAGATGGTCATTCAGGGCGGCGGCCCCGTGGCCACGGCCCTCGTGGCCCTTTCGCGTTGGGGTCTTCGCTGCTATTTCTCCGGTATCATCGGGGATGACGCCTTCGGGCACTCCGTCCGGTCTTCCCTGATTCAAGAAGGAGTGGATACCGGCGGGCTTCTGGTCAGGAAGGGTGAAAGTTCCCAGTTTGCCTTTATCGTCGCAGAGCCGTCCAAGGGTCGGCGGACCATTTTCTGGCGAAGGCCCACGGGAAAACCGCCCGGCCCGGAGGAAATCGACTCGACGAAGCTGACTCAATCAAAAGTCCTCCACATAGACGGGCTCTTCATCGAAGCGGCACTTCACGCCGCGACCATAGCACGCCGCGCGGGCGTCCAGGTGGTGGTCGACGCCGGGACTCTCCGTGAGGGGATGCTCGAATTGGCGGCGCTTGCCGACGCTTTCATCGGCTCCGAGACCTTTGCCCGCGCTCTTGTCGGTGATGACAACCCCGTCGAGGCTTGCCGGAAGCTTTCGGCACTCGGTCCTTCAATCACCAGCATCACACTGGGCCCAAGGGGTTATGTTGCCCTCTATGATGGAAGGGTCATTCAAAAGCCGGCCCGGCAGGTCGAAGTGCTCGATACAACGGGCTGCGGCGATATCTTTCATGCCGGCATCACTTACGGCCTCGTCCGGGGCTGGGAGCCGGAGAAAAGCCTTGATCTTGCCAACTGGGCGGCGGCCGCCGTGAGCACACGCCTGGGTGGAAGGACCGGCATCCCCTCGCTTTCGGAGCTTCGTGCGCGGGGCTTCGCCTAGCCTGTCGAGGCGTCGCCCCCGGGCCCAGGGGGGGGCGGTATCTGTTTGTGTTTTATTATAAAGTCCGTTATATGGTGCGCAAAAGGCCAATAAAACTCAAAGGGAGGGTTCTATGGGAGAGGTTGTTCACACGTCGCGAATCAGGATCGTGAGGGAGAAGGGTCCCACGAGAAGAGCTGTCATCGAGGGTTTCGGCGAGCCCGTCCGTTACGGCGTCCACGGCGGGATCAAGAAATTCTACAAAGTGGATCCCGAAGAGGAACACGCGGCAACGCTGGACCATATCGTCGCCGCCACGGCGGCCTGAATGATGGGGACGCTGGCCACGGTGATGGCCGGAAAAAAGATCGCAACACCCGAAGACCGCTACTGGGCTGATGTGGAAGGGGACATTGAGCCGGTCAATAACGTCCTCAGGATCACCAAGATCCGGGTAAAATATCACCTGAAAGTGCCCAGGGACAAGGTTGCCGACGCACGGGATTCTTTCTCGTTTTATATCACTCGCTGCCCGGCGGCGCAGAGTGTCATGAACTGCATCGAGATAAAAGACGAACTCGTGATCGAGGAAACAGCCTGAGAAATTTTGAAAGTGAGAATGGGGATTCGAGAGGGGCGGGGCCAGACCCGCCCTATTTTCATTCATTGAGGCGCAGGTAGAATTATCAATCCCTTTCCCCCTTCGGTCAACACCCAAAAAGTATCGGTTATTACTTAAAATTTTTTTCTGGCGCGCTTTGCTTTGTGGTATGTTTTTTTAAATGAAAGAAAGGTTCACATGCACAGATATCTGAGGATCATTCTGGTTTTCGGGGCATTGGCCCTCATTGCCTACCTCTGGGCGTCTCTTCCGCCCGAATCCCTGCGAGAGGGGTTGGGCGCGATCACCTCGGATCCGCAGTTTGCCCTCACAGTGAGGCTCACCGGCTTTATCGTCCTTCTGACGGTCGCTCTGTATTTCGCGGTGAAAAATATCAGGAAGGGCAAATAAAAGGCGTTGGGGCAATCGAGGGGAGGATATCCATGCTGAAGGAAGCCCTTCTATACGAAAAGCTGGAAGAAAACCGGGTCTTCTGTCATCTCTGCAGTCACCGGTGCCGGATCGGTGACGGGAAATTCGGGGTCTGCAACGTCCGGGAAAACAGAGGCGGCACGCTCTACACCCATGTCTACGGAACCCTGATCGCGCAGAACGTGGACCCCATTGAGAAAAAACCTCTCTACCACTTTCTGCCGGGTTCCACCTCATACTCCATCGCCACCGTGGGTTGCAATTTCCAGTGTGACTTCTGCCAGAACTGGCAGATCTCCCAGGTCACGGAAGCGGAGCGCCTCGGCGTGCGGGCCCGGGAGGTGAAACCGGAGGATGTCGTCCGGCAGGCGAAGGCCGCAGGCTCCAGGAGCATCTCTTACACCTACACGGAGCCCACGATCTACTTCGAGTTTGCCCATGATTGTTCGAAGATCGCCAGGAGGGAGGGCCTTTACAATGTCTTTGTCACCAACGGCTACATGACGGAAGAGATGCTCCGGATGATCCACCCCTGCCTCGATGCCGCAAACGTGGATCTCAAATCCTTCCGGGACGATTTCTACAAGAGGCTCTGCAAGGCGAGGCTCCAACCCGTTCTGGACAGCATCCGGACGATGAAGAAGATGGGGATATGGATCGAGGTGACAACGCTCCTCGTCCCCGGCCGAAATGACGACGAGGCGGAACTGAAGGATATTGCGGCCTATCTCGCCTCCGTGAATGTCTCCATCCCCTGGCACATCAGCCGCTTTCACCCGCAGTACCGGATGGACCACGTGGAGTCCACCCCCATGAATATTTTAAATCGCGCCTACGACATCGGCAGGGAAGCGGGTCTCCGTTACGTCTATCTGGGGAATGTCCCGGGAAAGCAGAATCACACATACTGCTACAAGTGCCAAACGCTTCTCATCGAGCGGGGGGGCTTTTCCGTGACGGCCTATCGTGTCAGCGGCGGTCAATGTCCGAAATGCGGAACGGTGCAGGACGGCGTCGGCCTTTAGGTAGTGGTTGGTGGCTGGTGGATAGTGGTTAGCGAAAAGATAGGGGCTAGTGATCAGTGGTGAGTGGTGAGCAAGGGCCCTCGATAAAAAAAGGGGACAGGCTACTTTTTAGTTCAGACCAAATAGAAAAAATAGGCTGGAGTAATTCATAACTCAAAATTCATAACTCAAAATTGGGGCAGGCCCTTATAGATCCGAAGGGCTTCATCCTCGGCCACATCGGTCCAGCGTTCGTAGGCGTCGGCAACGGCAAAGCTCCAGCCGCCCCGGATGTTGGCGCAGTACAGGCTGTCCACTTCCGCTGCCACACGCTGAACGGCGCTTGAGCTTCCCGTCGGAACAGCAACG
>JAPLJU010000048.1 GCA_026388445.1 Deltaproteobacteria bacterium | reverse complement strand
CGAGCTGAGGAAGAGGCTTCGCCGAAACCGCAGGACGGTCACAGAGGAAATCCTGAAAGAATACGAAGCCGAGATCCGCGACGAATACCTCGAGATCAGCAAATCGCTTTTCCGTCTGCCGGTCATTTACAATACGGACGGCGATCTCCTGAATTTCCATACCCTTCATTACGAAATAGACTCTCCGGACCAGGCTTTTTCGAAGCTTGCCGATCTCTGCGCCACGGAGAGTGCGGCCGAGCTTCGCTCCGCGGCGAAACTGGACGGCCAGGGCGGAATTGTGCATATCGAGATTCCATGGACCCGCAAAGGATACAGAAACCAGCCGGTATTGGAGAGCACCCTTCTCGGAACCCTGGTCATAGACGGAAGGAAGCTCAGGGTAACCGTCAATTCCGCCGAGAGGGCGGAGAGAGTCCGGAAGGAAATTGAGACCCGACTCGGTGCGGGTGCGAAATATAAGACCACGGTGATCCAGTCGACGGAATACATGCTCAACGAGCAAAGGATGCACGGGCCCGGAGAAGCAACTTCCAACAAGAAAAATGATGAACTCATGCAGCATCCGGAAGTCCGCGAGAAGCTCGCAGGAATGCTTGCCGCCCATTGGGAAGGCTGGGTGGATGAAAAAATCCCCGCTCTGGGTGGAAAGACCCCGCGCCAGGCGATCAAGACGGCCGATGGCCGGGAAAGCGTCGAGGCTCTGCTTCTTGCCGCGGAGCGAAGTGCCGCTGAAGACAAGCGCATGGGAGAAGCGATGTTAAAAGCAATCCATGGCGTGCGGCAGAGACTCAATTTGGTCCGGAGCTGAATACGGCACTGAAAACTATTCCGCGGGACCTGATGCATGACGAATAAACGTAAAAGGACCGATCCGTTTGCGGAATTGCCCTGGGCGGACCTGAGTCGCTGGGCCGGCTGCAAAATCGTCGGGCGAGGCAGGGACTACCAGAGCAGCGGCTCCGTAACCGGCCTTGCCAGGATGCGCGATGGCGGGCTGGTCGCCTGGGTCGAGGGCAGTCGGCGGTACGCCACCCTCGTTGATAGGGATGCGGGCGGAAGCCTCCATTCGACGTGCACCTGTCCCTACGAAGGCGTCTGCAAGCATGCCGTTGCCGTTGTCCTGGAGTATCTACAGTGCTTGGAGAGGGAAACTCCGGTGCCTCTGGCCCACGAGAGCGACGAGAGGTTCGGCAAGTTCGCGCGTTTCGAGGACGATGATGACGATGTGCCGACCGGGTACCTGCGGAAACTCTCCGGCCTTCTGAAGAAGCTGGACCGGGAGGCGGAGTGGAAGGCCTGCCTTGCGCAGCTCAAGGTCACCCATGCAAGAAAGCGGCGGTTGATGGAAATCCTGGACATCCTCGAGGAGAAACCGATTCTAAAAACCGTGTGATAGTGAACGGTGCGGCAGGATGCTATCCGGAGACTTTCACACTTGATCGTCCAGGCAAGAGGATCGTCGTCGATGAAATCATCGCTTCGCCCTCGTGCCCGAGCTTCTTCGTCTTGCCACACGCAAGTGCATACAATAGTATACACTTGACATGTACAGTATGTAAAACTATAATTATTTAAAAAACAGGCGAGGTGTGACCATGAAGGAAGTGAATGCCCTGACGTTGCGGAACAATCTGGGTGCCATTTTGGATCAGCTCGACAGGACGGGGGAGCCCGTCTTGATCAGCAAGGGCAGGAAGACCAAGGCCGTGATGATCACCCCCAAGCAGTTCGAACAGCGCTTTCTTGTTTATCAGGCCGAGGAAAAGAGAAGGGAGCTGCTTGCGAAGATCAGGGCCTCCCGGTCCGCAAGGATCGGTAGAAAGGCCAGTGTCGATGTCCTGCGTGAGCTGAGGGGATACGAAAAATGATCTGGGTGATCGATGCCTCCGTTGCCGTCCGCTGGTTCATCGAAACGGAGACCCATCCCAACGCTGATGCGGTGCTGGAGCGAGTCGTGCAGCAGGCGGGTTCTTTCGCGGTTCCCGAGCTGTTTGCCTTCGAGGT
Source organism: Deltaproteobacteria bacterium (assembly GCA_026388445.1). GTDB lineage: Bacteria > Desulfobacterota > Syntrophia > Syntrophales > UBA2192 > JAPLJU01. Next base: position 3,480 of record JAPLJU010000048.1, on the reverse strand, counting down.
CCATGCCGTGCTCTGCCGCATTCATCCGAAGGGCACCAAGGTATTCGAAGAGTGCCTGATGCCCATCCTGGAAGGAGGGATATACCGCCAGCCTATGACGTCGGAACTGGCTCACCGTGCCTCCTCCTTCGTGAAGAAGGGGCTGACCGGTTACGATGCTTGTTATGCCGCTCTGGCAGCCGATCTGAAGGGCTGCTGGATAACTTTCGATGAAAAGGCACACCAGCGCATCAGGAAGTTCAAGGTATCACACAGCCTCATGCGAAGCCTGCCCGAAAACTGGTGATGGGTAGATGGCAGGGTGAGGCAGGTGTCGGCGGCAGAAGGTTGCGGGGTCAGGCTTTGATCATTTGATATTTCCTGGTGTGAAAAAGTAGCGTCTCCATTTTATCTCGTTGGCGAACATGATACGCCTGTAAGCAAGATCTTAGAGAACATAGTATGTAACTTATAATTCAAGACCTGATCCTAACTAACAACATATCCCCCCTTTCTCCAATTCTCCCAGATTCTCCCACGGCGACGAGCCAGGCGATGGGACCTTTTGCAAGGGACTTTTCGTTTATAGGCATGTTCGGTTCGAGACGATGACTCATGAGTACGGAAGTATTTATCTTGATTTGCGCGGTCAAAGGACGGTATCTTACAAAAAACCGTAAAAGGAGGGAGGTCTATGCAGGATTTCATCAAGAGGGCCAGACTGCTCAGCGTCGGACTTTTCTACATGGGAAAAGAGAAGGTCGAGGAGACTATCGCGGAACTGATCAAGAAGGGGGAGATTACCGAGAAGGAGGGCAGGGCGCTTGTGAATGAGCTTGTCTCGAAATCAAAAGTGGCCACGAAAAATCTGGAGGAGCGGATCAACAAGGTGATGTCGGACGCCACGGAGAAACTCCACGCCCCGCTGAAAAAAGAGATCGATGGGCTAAGAAAGAGAATTGAGATACTCGAAAAAAAGAAGGCCTCGGCGAGAGCGAGGAGCCCGAAAAAAGTCGCCACGCCTTCCCGAAAGCGCGGAGTGTAGAGCACCGACTTTGATTGAACGCTCCAAATTCGCCCGAAAGAGCTTTCACCGGGTTGAGGGCGCAGGCGGGAATATAGGTGGCCCGCGACTGGCGGGGAGGTTTTGGGGTCAGGCTTAAAACTTAATAAAATGATAAATTTAATTCTGCAGTCGAACTCGGAAGACCAGCCATTTGTCAGGTTTGAAGCCTGACCCCAGTTTCTCCCTGATATAAAAACACGTCCCATGAATTTCGTTGCAAACCCCTATCCTTTATGGCTACAATTAACGAACCTTTCATCATGGCATCTCAGAGTACTGGATTGTTATGATTCTCACTCCTTTGCTTACCGTTTCAGCCGTTTTTCTGGTCTTAAGTGTCCTCTTTTTCATAGCGGCACTCGTGGCGATAAAGAAGGGGCAACTCTCCGGAACTGTCACAAGCCTTGTTCTCGCTATGCTCCTCCTCACGCTCGCGGCCCTATTCGGAACATTCACCATTGCAACGCAGGGCTACCGGGCGCTGATTCACGAGGAAATGGCAGCCGTGATCAAGACCGAGCCGACGGGTTATCGAACCTTCAGGACCCACTTCCGATTCCCCGACGGCAGGGAGGCGACCTTCGAACTTGCCGGAGACGAGCTTTATGTTGATGCACATATTCTCAAGTGGAAACCCATTGTCAATATTCTCGGCATCCATACTTATTATGAGCTTGACCGCGTTGCGGGGAGATACGCAGACATTGCAGACGAACGGACAAAAGCGCGCACGATTTTCCCCCTCGCTCATGAAAAGCCGCTCAACATGTTCAGCCTTCGTCAGCGATACCGCTTTCTCGAACCGCTTGTAGATGCCGAATACGGCTCTGCATCATTCGTTGCAGCAGACATGCCTGCAGAGTCAGAATTACGCATTTCCACGACGGGGCTCATGATCAGGAAAGTTCCGACCAAATAATTATTTGGGAGGTTTCGGGGTCAGGCTTAAAACTTAATAAAATGATAAATTTAATTTTACAGTCGAACTTGGAAGACCAGCCATTTGTCAAGTTTTAAGCCCGACCCCGGTTTTTCGATGGCGGACCGCCCGCCAAGGGCGATGTCAACGAGAGCCGGAATAAAACGTTTTACTCGGTAATCCGTTTACAAGTCATGAAGGGATGCGGAGAGGTCAGGAAATTAAGGGTAACGATAATCGGCAATATACTGTATAATGCGGCATATTTGGGACCCGTCAGGGTCCGCGATAAAAAGAACGATGGATCATATTGAGGGATAAACATGAAACTCAGCGGCGCATGGCAGCGTGTATTGGTCGGACTCCTGGTGTTTTTAATGGCTGTGCCGGCCCCGGTTTTTGCACAGAGTTCGGTACCGGTTTTCAGGCAGGAGGAACTTGAACAGATCCTGGCGCCCATCGCCCTGTACCCCGACTCGCTTCTGGCGCAGGTCCTTATGGCGGCCACATACCCGGTCGAGGTCGTGCAGGCGGATCGGTGGGTCCGGCAGAACAGGAATCTGCCTCCGGAGGTGCTCTACGATGCCCTCGAGAGGCAGGATTGGGACCCCAGTGTGAAGGCCCTGGTGCCTTTTCCCGACGTCCTTTCCATGATGAGCGAAAGGCTCGACTGGACCCAGATGGTGGGTGATGCATTTCTCGCCCAGGAGGCGGATGTGATGTACGCGATCCAGCAGCTCCGGGCCGAGGCTTACGCAGCGGGGTATCTGCGATCCACCCAGCAGCAGATCGTGACCAGGGAGGGCACCATCATCATCGTCCAGCCGGCCAACCCGCAAGTGGTCTACGTGCCGGTATACAACCCGTCGGTGGTTTACGGAGGCTGGAGATATCCTGCATACCCGCCCGTGGTGGTCTACCCCTCCGGCGCCGTTATCGCGGCCGGCATCATCACCTTCGGCATCGGGATTGCGGTTGCTTCCGCTTGGAATCACTGGTGGGGGTACTGGGACTGGGGGCACCGGGACGTCTATGTCAATGTGAACCGGAACGTCAACATCAACCGCACCACCGTCATCCATACGAGGGAAATCCAGACAACGAGCTGGCGGCACGACCCCGGACATCGCAAGGGTGTGGCGTATCGGGATCCTGGAACACGTGAGAAATTCGCCCCGACAAACAGGCAGGGGGTGGATAACCGCCGCGATTTCAGGGGGTACGACCAGACGGGACCTGCCCGGCCCGGCTCCACCGTTTCTCGTCCAGCAACGGTCACGAGAACCGCTCCGGCCGTTTCGAAGCCTGCGCCCCAAACGAAGGCGGCCCCGGCCATAACGAGCCCGGCGCCTGCAGCGAAGCCCGGCCCCACCACGGTCGCGCGCCCATCAACGCAAGCCAGACCGGAATCGACCGTTTCTCGTCCAGCAACGGACACGAGAACCGCTCCGGCCGTTTCGAAGCCTGCGCCCCAAACGAAGACGGCCCCGGCCATAACGAGCCCGGCGCCTGCAGC
>JAPLJU010000241.1 GCA_026388445.1 Deltaproteobacteria bacterium | reverse complement strand
CTCTTTTTTAATTTGATCCTTTTATCCTCTCTCTTATCATCATCCATTCACAATATTTCAACGTCATTTTAAACAACTTAAATAAGTGGGGTTTATGATTTAATTTGGCCATACAAATTTTCTACTATTTCTTTAAAGGGAGGTTCCTTGGATATTCTTTCTTCCACTTTTTTGATGGAGTGGATCACTGTCGAATGATCTTTCCCTCCAAATTTATCCCCAATTTCAAGCAACGAGGCATTCGTTAATTTTCGAGAAAGGTACATGGCAATCTGTCTTGGGATCAAATATCCCTTAGATTTTCGTTTTACCTTTAAATCTGAAATTTTGATATTGTAAAAGCTGGCCACCACTTTTTGAATTGTATCGATGGAGATCAACTCCTCCTTGGGTTTGATAATATTTTTTAAGACTTCTTTTGCCAATTGGATATCAATGGGCGTTTTGGTGAGAGAAGCGAAGGCACCGATTCGGATGAGAGATCCTTCTAACATTCGGATATTGGAATCAATCTGTGATGCCAGAAAGAAGGCAACATCATTGGGAATAGAAATGTTTTCAATTTCTGCTTTCTTTCTTAAAATGGCGACCTTGGTTTCAATATCCGGAGGTTGAATATCGGCGATCAAGCCCCATTCAAACCGAGATCGAAGTCGCTCTTCAAAATTAGGGATATCCTTTGGAAACTTATCACTGGTGACAACAATTTGTTTTCGTGCTTCATAGAGAGAGTTGAAGGTGTGGAAGAATTCGGCTTGGGTCCTCTCTTTACCGGCGATAAATTGAATGTCGTCGATCAGCAAGATGTCCATTCTTCTAAATTTATTTCGGAACTCATCCATCTTCTCATAGCGGATTGAATTAATCAATTCATTAGTGAACTCTTCAGAAGAGATATAGCAGATCTTCTTCGCATCTGGCAGAACGCGATGTTGTAGGATATGGTTGGCAATAGCGTGAAGGAGATGGGTCTTTCCCAACCCTACCCCTCCATAGATAAAGAGTGGATTGTAATTCTTGGCTGGTAAATTGGCGACTGCCAAACAAGCAGCATTAGCAAATTGATTACTCGCCCCCACCACAAAATGATCAAACGTATACTTTGGATTGGAGATCGGCTGAAAAGAAGGAAGGGCCTGCGTTTCATAACTGGGTAAAAGTGAGGAAATTGGTTCTTTTTCATTCATTTTTTCACTTCTGATTTGGAATTGGAGATGACAAGGCTTTTGAGTTAAGAAGGAGAAAGCCTCTTTTATATGAGGTGAATAGTGTTCATTGATCCACTCTTTGAAGAATCGGTTTGGAACCTCTAACTCCACTATTTCTCCATCCATGGAGATGAAGCGAATCGGTTTGATCCAAATGTCGAAATTCTGTTGACCGACTTACTCAAGAGGGGCAAATATTTGAGGAAAAACCCTTTCTAAGGCTACCATGTAAATAATAAATCTATTTTTTAAAAAATTCAAGTATTTTTTTTAGCGATTTAAAATTCACTCCTTCTCTGCCAATCTCGCTACAGCGACGACTCGCTCCCCCTCTTCGATCGTGATCAGCCTCACCCCCTGTGTGCTTCTTCCCTGGACAGGGATATCGACGGCCCGTAAACGGATGATCTTCCCCTGATCCGATATGAGCATTAACTCATCTTCATCGGCTACGGTCTTGATGCTCACGACATCTCCTGTCTTTTGAGTCCTCTTCACGGTAAAGATACCCGATCCTCCCCTATTCTGAATCCGATATTCAGATGCCTGAGACCGTTTTCCATAACCATTTGCTGTGACTGTCAAGATCTGAGTGTGAGGGGAGACCACTTCCATCCCCACGACCTCATCCTCTTTTGAGATTCTTACCCCCTTTATTCCCCGAGCTGTTCGGCTTAATTCTCTGATCTGAGTCTCAGGGAAATGGATGGCCTTTCCCAATTTTGTCCCGATGAAGAGATGCTGTTCGCCATTGGTCAGTTTGGTCGAGATGAGCTCATCTCCTTCATCCAGGTTAATAGCAATGATCCCGCCAACCCGGGGGTTGCTGTAGGCTTCGAGTGCCGACTTTTTAATCACTCCTCTTTTGGTCATAAAGGTGATGAACTTCCCTGGGGCGAAGTCCTTGAGGGAGAGGATCGTCGTCACCTTCTCCTGGGAACTGAGGTTGAGAAGATTGACAATGGCTTTGCCCCGGGTGAGACGGCCGGCCTGCGGGAGTTCATGGACCTTCATCCAATGGATCTTCCCGGCATCGGTGAAGAAGAGGATGTAATCATGGGTGGAAGCGATGAAGAGATCCTCGACAAAGTCTTCCTCTTTCATCTGGATCCCCACTTTCCCCTTTCCACCCCGATGCTGACTTCGATAGAGACTGATCGGGTTCCTCTTGATATACCCGGTGTGGGTGATCGTGACGACCATGTCTTCTTCGGCAATGAGGTCTTCCACCTTGATCTCCGGCGTGGCCTCCACAATCTCCGTACGCCTCTCGTCTCCGTAGGTATCCCGGACGGCGACGAGTTCCTCTTTGATCACGTTGAGAAGGAGTCGTTGGCTGGCAAGGATGGTCTTCAATCGGTTGATTAATTTGATCAGCCCTTCATATTCCTCGATGATTTTCCGTTGTTCGAGGTTGGTCAATCGTTGGAGCCTCATGTCCAAGATGGCCTTTGCCTGAACCTCTGTGAGGCCGAACTTTGCCATCAGGGCTGTTGCGGCCTCCTCGGGGTTCTTCGAGGCCTTGATGACCGCGATCACCCGGTCGATATTTTCCAGCGCCTTGATCAGGCCCTCGAGGATGTGGGCCCGCTCGCTCGCCTTCGCCAACTCGAAGACCGTCCGTTTGGTGACGACCTCCTTCCGGAAGTCGACGAACCGCTGGAGGAGCTCCTTGAGGTTGAAAATCCTGGGCTGACCGTTGTCGATGGCCAGCATGATGATCCCGAAGGTGGACTCCATCTGGGTGTGTTTGAAAAGCTGGTTCAGCACGATACCCGCCACCTCGTCCTTCCGCAGGTCGACAACGATGCGGATGCCATCGCGGTCCGATTCGTCACGAAGGTCGGCAATGCCCGTGATCTTCTTGTCCCTGACGAGATCGGAGATCTTTTCAATGAGATTGGCCTTGTTGACCTGGTAGGGAATCTCCGTGATGATAATACTCTCCCGGTCGCTGCGGGCGTTGCGCTCAATGAGTGCCCTGGCCCTCATCCGAATCGACCCCCGCCCCGTCGTGTAGGCCTGGATGATGCCTTCGCGGCCGTTGATGAAGCCGGCCGTCGGGAAATCCGGTCCCTGGACGTGCTTGAGAAGCTGCTGAATGGTGATCTCGGGGTTTCGAACAAGGGCGATCGTCCCGTCCACGACCTCGCCCAGATTGTGGGGCGGGATGTTCGTTGTCACACCCACGGCAATGCCGGACGTCCCGTTCAGGAGGGGGACATCCGGATTTCCGTGTAACGCATCGCCGCCGGCGGGTCGCCGTCAACGGAACCGAAATTGCCCTGGCCGTCAATCAGGATGTAGCGCATGGAGAAATCCTGGGCCATCCTGACGATCGTGTCGTAGGCGGCGGCATCCCCATGGGGATGATACTTCCCGATGGTGTCACCGACGATCCTCGCGGATTTCTTGTACGGCCTGTTGTACCGGTTCCCCATTTCGTACATGGCATAAAGCACCCTTCGGTGCACGGGCTTAAGCCCATCCCGGGCGTCGGGGATGGCCCGGCCCATGATCACGCTCATGGCGTAATCCATGTACGATTTTTTCATCTCATCTTCTATGTTTACCGGAAGATTCCTCTGGTACATCTGTTCCATAGTTGTGCACGTGCTCCTCGTCTATCTGTCTGTCCCTCTGGGAATTTCCTTTCCTTCAATGATCCTGGGGGTTGGGGGATGAACGTTACCGCGTCTCGCGTCTGGATGGGATCATGAGATCATATGTCGAGATTAGTCGCATACCGGGCGTTCTTGTATATGAAGTCCCTCCGGGGTTCCACCTGATCACCCATAAGGGTCGTGAAGATTTCATCGGCGAGGAGGGCATCCTCGACCCTGACCTGGAGGAGCGTCCTTTTCTCGGGGTTCATGGTCGTTTCCCACAGCTGCTCTGGGTTCATCTCGCCGAGACCTTTGTAGCGCTGCAGCGTCAGCCCCCTTTTCCCCAGGCCGATCAGATACTCGATGAGGGCCGGCAGGCTCTCAAGGGCCTTCTTGCCCTTCTCGTCCTCGTCGTTCACGACGAGCATGAAGGGTCTTTCCCCCAGGGCAGCCAGCTGGTTGATGAGCGTCTTTGCCTCGGAAAAGGTGGGCTCGTGGAAGATGTCTTCCTCGATGTAGGTGGCCTTCTCGATACCGTTCGCCTTGATATTGAACACCAGGCTGTAGCCGCCGTGCTCCTGGTTGACCTGGGTGGAGTACTCAACCTTCTTTTCACCGAAGGCCTTTCCCGTGCGCTTGCCGATCTTCATCAGGGCATTTTCGGTCTTGAAGTCCGACGGTGAAAAGGCGGGATCACCGGCCAGGATCCGCATGACCTCCTTGTCCTTGTCCTCCCACTCAAACTTGTCGAGAATGGTCTCCAACCGCACCGCCCTGTTGATCAGACCGAAGAGGCGGTTTCCCGTAATGGTGCTCCCGTCACCGGTAAGGAGCTGGACCCGGTTGACGCCGTTTTCGAGGATGAATTTCTTCATTTCCTCTTCCGTGCCGATGTAGAGTTCCTTCTTCCTGTCCGCGATCTTGTACAGCGGGGGCTGCGCAATGTACAGGTAGCCCCGTTCGATGAGCTCCTTCATCTGCCTGAAAAAGAAGGTCAGAAGAAGCGTCCGGATGTGGGACCCGTCGATGTCCGCATCGGTCATGATGATCACTTTGTGGTAGCGAACTTTACTCACGTCGAACTCGTCATCGCCGATGCCCGTTCCTAGGGCGGTGATGATGATCTTGATTTCCTCGTTCTGGAGCATCTTGTCGAAGCGGGCCTTTTCGACATTCAAGACCTTCCCGCGCAGGGGGAGGATAGCCTGGAACCGCCGGTCTCTCCCCTGCTTGGCCGATCCGCCGGCGGAGTCCCCCTCGACGAGATAAATCTCGCTTCTGGCCGGGTCTTTCTCCTGACAGTCCGCCAGCTTCCCGGGCAGGGCGCCCACTTCGAGGGCGCTTTTCCGGCGTGTGAGTTCCTTGGCCCGTCTCGCCGCATCCCGCGCCCTGGAGGCTTCGAGGGACTTGTTGACGATGGTCTTAGCAACGGATGGACTCTCCTCGAAATAACTGGAGAGCTTCTCGTAAATGATGCCCTCCACCAGGCCCTTGATCTCGCTGTTTCCGAGCTTGGTCTTTGTCTGCCCCTCAAACTGGGGTTCCCTGAGTTTCACGCTGATGACGGAAGCGAGTCCTTCGCGGACGTCCTCGCCCTTGATGGACTCCTTATCGCCCTTGATGATGTTGTTGGCGATGCCGTAGTTGTTGATGACCCGCGTAAGAGCTGAGCGGAAGCCGCTCAGATGGGTTCCTCCCTCCACGGTGTTGATGCTGTTGGCGTAAGAGAAGGTGTGTTCGGTATAGGTGTCGTTGTACTGGAGGGCCACTTCGACGATGGTGTCTTCCTTCTCTCCCTCGATGTAGATGGGCTTTTTGTGCAGAACACCCTTGTTCTTGTTGATGTAGTCCACGAAGGCAACAATTCCTCCATCGTACTGGAAAACCCTCTTTTCATCGACCCGGTCGTCCACCAGCGTGATCTTGGCCCCCCGGTTCAGAAAGGCGAGCTCACGCATCCTGTTGGAGAGGACATCCAGGCTGAACTCGATGTCCTCGAAGATTTCCTCGTCAGGTTTGAAGGTCACACGGGTACCCTTCCCCTTTGTTGTTCCCACCGTTTTCAGGGGTCCCGTGGGCACGCCTTTCTCGTAGGATTGCCGGTAGACCTTCCCGTCACGCCGGACCTCCAGTTCCAGGTGGCTGGAAAGGGCGTTCACGACGGACACACCCACGCCGTGGAGGCCGCCCGATATCTTGTAGCTCTCCTGGGAAAACTTCGCGCCGGCATGGAGTTTCGTCATAACGACCTCGGCGGCCGACACCCCTTCATCCTTGTGGATGTCCACGGGGATGCCCCTGCCGTTGTCATCCACCATGACGCTGTTGTCCACACGGATCCTCACCACGATGTTGTCACAGTAGCCGGCTGCGGCTTCGTCGATACTGTTGTCCACCACCTCGTAGACGAGATGATGGAGGCCGTCCTTACCGGTCGTCCCGATGTACATGGCCGGCCGTCTTCGCACGGCCTCGAGGCCGTCCAATACTTTTATGCTATCTGCACTGTATGTCGTCTCAGTCATAGGCGAAAAAACTCTCTCCCTTTCATATCTTGAGCGGCATGATGACGCACAGGTACCTCTGCTCTTCCTGGGGTTTCACAACGGCAGGCCTCAGGCCATTCCTCAACTCGAGGAGAAACTTCTTTTCGTGGACCGCCTCGATGCCTTCCAGCAGGTACCTGACATTGAACCCTACCTCGGCTTCCTTTTCCTTGTAGGCCACCTCGATCTCGTCCTGAGCTTCTCCCACATCGGGGTTGGTAGAATTCAGTACCATCCTGTTTTCGAACAGTTTCATTTTTACGCCACTGTAACGCTCGCTCGACATGACATTCATTCGACGAAGCGCGTGGATCATGACGTCCTTTTCCAGTTCTATGGTCACCCCCTTGTCCTTCGGGATGACGCGTTTGTAGTCGGGATACTCCGCGTCGATGAGGCTCACCTTCAGAACGACGTTGTTTTTCTTGAGGACGCAGACGCCCTTTTTCGCACCGAACTCGATCTCCTCCTCGCCGTCATCCACGAGTTTCCGGATCTCGTTGATGCCTTTCCTCGGGATGATGATGCCTTCGTCCAGCTCCGGCGAGGCCTCCATGCCTGGCTGTATGCTCACCATGGCGAGACGGTGCCCGTCGGTGGCCACCATGTTCAGATCGATCCTGTTTCCTTCGCGCTCCGTTTTCAGAAGGACGCCGTTGAGGTTGATACGCGTCTCATCCACCGACATGGCGAAGAAGGTCTGGCTGATCATGTCGGAAAATACATTCCCTTTCATCTTGACATAACTAATCCCCTCGTCGTCCAGAACCTTGGGATACTCCTCCGCAGGCATCCCCGCGATTTTGAAACTCGACTTTCCACAGGTCATTCGGATCCAGTTAGAATCGTCCACCTTGAAATGAACGACTTCCCCCTGCATTTCTCTCAATATTTCAAATAGTTTTCTCGCCGCTACCGTTATTTCACCGGCTGTGACAACCTTGGCCTCGTAGTCGGCAATAAGACCGATTTCACGATCCGTCGCCACAATTTTAATCTTATCGCTGTCCGTCTTAATGAGAACATTGTTGAGGATCGGCATGGTCGTCCTTCGATCCACAACCCCCAGTGTTCTCTGTACGCCACCCAGGAAAACGTCTCTTTTTAGATTGAATTCCATCTCGATCCCTTCCTTTTCTTGAAATGTTTAGTCCACAGCTATACTTATACTACAATATATTAATTAAAAGAATATTAGGATTAGTAGTAGGGCTTGTGAATCTGTGCATAAAATGTTTTCTCAAATGATTTGCAGGCTCTACGGGTAAAAAATTGTGGATAGAGCGTTACGATATATTGTTAGTCCCTGTTGAGCATATCTTCAATTTCTCTGACGGAAGCCATCATCTTCGGATCCCTGTCCAAAAGCTCCCTGACCTTGTTTGTTGCATATATGACAGTGGAGTGATCCTTGCCGCCGATCTTGGCACCAATATCCGGAAAAGAAAGGTTTGTCAGTTTCCGGGACAGATACATGGCAATCTGCCTGGGAATGACGAGAGTCTTATTTTTCTTCTGTGATTTCAGGTCTGATATCTTGATGTTGAATTTACCGGCCACTGTCTTGACGATCTCGTCGACAGTCATCTCCCGTTTTTCACCCTGTTTGAAGAACTTTTTTAAAACCTCCTTCACGAGATCCATGTTGATTTCTCTTCCCGTCAGCGAGGCGTAGGCTCCAATCCGGACGAGGAACCCCTCCAGTTCCCGTATGTTGGACTCCGACTTCGAGGCAATGTAGTGGGCCACGTTCTGGTGGATGATGATGTTGTTTTCCTGGGCCTTTTTCATCACAATGGCAATCTTTGTTTCCACGTCAGGGTGCTGGATGTCGGCGATAAGCCCCCACTCAAAACGGGATCTCAGTCTCCCCTCGAGGTTCGGAATATCCTTGGGGAACCTGTCGCTTGTGACGACGATCTGCTTGCCAGAATCGTGGAGGGTGTTGAAGGTATGAAAAAATTCCTCCTGGGTTCTCTCCTTTCCAGCGATGAACTGGATGTCGTCTATCAGCAGCGAATCAATGTTCCGGTATTTTTCCCGGAATTTCGGCATCCTGTCATATCGGATGGAGTTAATCATCTCGTTCATGAACTCCTCGGCGGATACGTAAAGGACGTTCTTGTCCGAGTGGAGGGCGAGGGTTTGGATGCCGATGGCGTTCAACAGGTGGGTTTTTCCGAGACCGACTCCGCCGTAGATAAACAGGGGATTGTAGTTGCTGGCCGGTTGCTCGGCGACCGCAAGTGCCGCCGCATGGGCGAACTGGTTACTCGGTCCCACGACGAAACGGTCAAAACTGTAATTCGGCTTCAGGGACTGATGAATACGGAGTTTTGTTATATCACCCTTTTGGGGAGGTTTTTTATGTGTCTCAGCTTCTCTCTCGTCGGGCACGACAGCCTTTTCGGGGGGGGATTTATCCACAACAAAAGCGACCTTCATGTCCATCCCATTGGCCTTGGATACGGAAGCCTTGATGATATCCGTGTAATTTTCTGTTAACCAATCCTTGAAAAACTTGTTGGGCACAGATAGCTGGCAGGTTGTGCCTTCAAGAGCGCAGATCTTGAGGGGGCTGATCCAGGTCTCGAAATTTTGCTGCGTAACTTTTTCCTTAATAAATATAAGGCTTTTTTCCCAGATGTGTTCCAAAGATTCCTACCTTATGCACAAGGTTGTGAACATTTGTTGATAAATCGCACAGCTTGTACCCATTACAGCCACAAGACACATAAGC
>JAPLJU010000156.1 GCA_026388445.1 Deltaproteobacteria bacterium | reverse complement strand
TTTCATGATCGAGAAGGATCTCTTCGAGACGGTGAAACCCGTCAAGATCGATTTCATCGAAACACCCCGCGGCTCGGGATACGCCATCGAGTCGAACCTCCGGAGCGGAGGAGAAGGCTGCGGCGGATGCGCGGGATCCTGCGATTAACCGAAAGGGTTCAACGGCAACTTTCACGAAAAAGTTAACGACGGAAAAAGGGGAACACGAGTTCCCCTTTTTCCGTTTCTGACCGGGGGATCCATACCGGACACCATTACTTCAGGGTGCGATGACGGGCCTTTTTCCCCGTCACCCTTCTCTTTCAGCCGCGTCAATCTTCTCCTGGATCTCCGCCCATTCGGCATAGAGAGTATCGAGGCGGGCCGTTACCTCCCGGTACTCGGCGGTGGCCGAGCGGGCCTGCTTCTCGTCCTGGTAGGTCTTCCCGTCCGCGAAGATTTCCTCCAGATCCTTTTTTCTTCTCTCCCCGCTTACGATCTCCTGTTGAACCCGTTCGAGTGACTCCCGCAGGGGTTTGAGGAAACGGAAACGCATCTGCCTTTTTTCCGCCTCCCGGCGCCTTCTGGCTTTTTCCTCGTGCGTCGCCGTCCTGTCCTTTACCTCCCGCCCCGCCGCGTCGAGGCGCATCGGGGATTCCCCAGCCGTCCTGTAATAACGGTTCAGATAATCATCCACCGTCCCGTGTGTCACGCGGAGAGCCCCTTCTTCAAAATCCCAGACCTTATCGACGAGGGTATCGAGAAAGTCCCTGTCGTGGGAGACGATAATGCAGGCGCCCGGAAAGCTGCGCAGGGCCCTTTTGAGGACCTCCTTGGAGCGGTGGTCCAGATGGTTTGTCGGCTCATCGAGGAGGAGCAGGTTGGCGGGGGTGAGGAGCATCCTGGCGAGGGCGAGCCGGTTTCTCTCACCGCCCGAGAGAACCGCAACGGGCTTGAAGACATCCTCATCCCTGAAGAGGAAGCATCCCAGAAGCGTTCTCAGGTTTCCGTGGCTTTCTTGCGTGGTCACCGCTTCCAGCGTCACCAGGACCGTTTTCCCCGGATCGAGCGCTTCCGTCTGGTTCTGCGCATAGTAGGATACGACGGCACGGTGACCGGGGACGCGCTCGCCCCCCTGAATGGGCTCCAGTCCTGCTAGGATCCTCAAAAGCGTTGATTTCCCTGATCCGTTCACGCCGAGAAGGGCGATTCTGTCGTTGCGTTCAACGGCAACGGAGAGGTCTTGAAAGACAGCCTGCGTTCCGTAGAACTTGTCTACGTGTTGAAGGGTCATGACGACGCGACCGGCCCGCGGCGGCTCGGGGAAGCTGAAGCTCATTTCATCTTCCTCCTCCTCAAGCTCGATCCATTCCGTCTTCTCCATTATCTTGAGACGGCTCTGGGCCTGCCTCGCCCTGTCCTTTCTTGCCCGGTTGCGTTCAACGAACCGCTTCGTCCGGCGGAGGGTTTCCTGCTGGTTCCGGTAAGCCGCCTCCAAGATCTCCCGCCGTGTTTTTTCCTGCTCGAGGTATGCAGAATAGTTTCCCCGGTATTCCGTCACCCGCCCGAGGGAAATTACTATGACCCGGTCCACGATGTTGTCGAGAAACCGGCGATCGTGGGACACGAGGATCACCGCACCCTCGTAGGATTCCAGATAGGACTCCACCCACTCGAGGGATTGGATGTCGAGATGGTTGGTCGGCTCATCGAGGAGCAGGACCGCGGGTTCCCGCAGGAGGAGTTTGGCGAGTTCGATCCGCATCTGCCAGCCCCCGCTGAACTCGTCCGTCATCCGGTCGAAATCGGTTCCCCGGAAACCCAGCCCCGACAGGACCTGCCTGACCTTCACATCGATGTCATACCCCTCCATGTGCTCGATGTGGTGCTGGATCTTTCCGAGCTCCAAGATGAGTTCCTCCATCTCCGGGGATGCCGTGTCGCCGGATGCGCTCCGCGAGGCGATTTCGCGGCTGATCTCCTCCATCCGGCCATGAAGCTCCAGGATCTCGTTGAAGGCGAGTCTCGTTTCATCGAGGAGCGTCAGACCGCGGTGACCGATAATCTCCTGGGGAAGGTATCCGGTGGTGGCGGATCGGGGCCGGACAATCCGCCCGCCGTCGGGATCGACAAAACCGGCGATCATCTTCATCATGGTTGATTTGCCTGATCCGTTCAATCCCACGACGGCCACGCGCTCCCGATCGCCGATGCGCAGTGTGAGGTCCCTGAAGAGATCTCTCCCGCCGTAGGATTTAGATATGTTCTGAATGGAAATCATCACAAACCGATGTTCTCTGTGTCTTGCAGACGCAGAGAAGGCGAGGATAGAAATCCTCGCCTTCTGCCATGAACGATTTTACTTGAACGAACAAGAATCAGGCGTACTCCGTATGGGTGGTCAGAAGGCCCAGGGCCCTCTCGCTGACCAGCAGGATTCTCGTATGGCTGAGACGGGAGGCCAGAAGCTTGTTAATCCCCTTTAGCATCTGGTATCCGACGACAGCGTCCTTCTCCATGATCTCCCGGAGTTTGGCGGCTTCGAAGGAAACGAGCTTTGTGGCGTCCATGCAGACGGCGCTCAAGGTGTAGATGTGAGGTTCCACGAAAGCCGACCAACCCATACCCTCCCCTTTGGTGATCACATCGGTGGTTACCTGAAGGGGTGGACGGGCAGGACCCATATCCGCCTTCATCTCCAGGAAGATCTTTCCTTCCTCGACGAGATAAAAATGGCTGGCCGGATCTCCTTGCTTGTAGAGGAGCGTCCCGGCGGGGTGACTTTCACTGATGGCGATGGATACCAGTTTCTCCAGTTGGGCGTCATTGAGGTTTTTCAATATATTCGATTCCCGCAAAATTTTCAGTTGAACCATCGTCTCTCTCCTCCCTTTTTTAATTCCGGCCTTACAGGCATTAATTGATTTCTATATCAATATTTTTCGCGAAATTCTATCGGAAATTTTTGAGCTCACGAATGGCCTCCTCTCCCCCCGGAAATGCCGGTGCCGGACAGGAAATGTTCGTTGAAGGGGACCCATCCGGTGTGTCATACTTCCAACTATGAATCCTCAAGTCCTTCGGATGACTGCAAAGGGTCTTTACTGCGAGGCAGGGAATTTTCACATCTACAAGATCCAGGCTGACCCGACCTGCAGGCCCCTCGAAGTCGTCCGCTGCCACATCTTTATCACGGAGTCGACCTTCGGCCTGCCCGTTTACCGATGGCCCGAGCCGAAGGCGGTCTACGGGGACATCAATGCCTGGTGGTCTGCCAATCAGAAAGCGGGACGGGCCAGTCTTCTTTACGCCTACGCCGCGGGCAAGGCCCAGCGAGTAATCATGGGGCTCGATATCTCTCTCGGGCCCATTTTTACTCACCGGTCTGTGGAGGAACTGAACCGCCGTTACCGGGCAAGTGGTATCGCCCTGCCTGATACCACCTCCCTCGACTTTGCCGGCAGAAAAACGGACGTCAGCAGCGCCCTCATTGTCGCTCCCCCACTCGTTCACGGAACGGAGTGGACCAGACCCTTCAAAGAAGTCTCAACGGGCTTTGCCTCGGGATGGATGCGGATCCGCGGTATGCGCCGTCGCCGGTCTGTTGACCGGGGATTCGTTCTTTCGGACCATGCCGACTGGCCTGGGCTGCTTTCGGTTATCCTGTCCACGGGAGCCGAGGAGATCTTCGTCTGCCACGGTTACACTTCCGTCGTTGTCCGGGCGCTCAAGGAAAAGGGGCTCGATGCAAAGATCCTCGAGGCGCCTTTCATGGCGGACGAAGAGAACGATTAAAGACAGTGAAGAGTGATGAGTGGTGAGATCGGGCTGCAAGCCCGGGTTGTAAGAAAGAGTAAAAAGGCCAAACAGACTAGATAGACCCGGAACCCTGTACCCTGACCCCATGGGCCTTGGTTTTTCCATGAAAAACTTTGCTGGACTCTGCGAAGAACTCGACCGGACGACGAAGACCACCGAGAAGGTTGCGGCGCTCAGGCGGTATTTTGAGAAGGCATCACCGGCCGATGCGGCATGGGCCGTCTACTTTTTAAGCGGTGGGAAGGCCAAACGATTGATCCAGGCCTGGAAGCTCC
>JAPLJU010000160.1 GCA_026388445.1 Deltaproteobacteria bacterium | reverse complement strand
AGAAACCCGCAGGCCGCGATTGTCGTGACGGGCTGTTACGCCCAGGTCTTCCCGGAGGCCGCGGCATCGCTGCCCGGTGTCGCCCTCGTGGCGGGAAACCCGGAAAAAGAGGAAATCCCCTCGATCATCGAAAAAATGGCGCGTGGTAAACAGGAAACCCTCGTAAGCGATATCCGCGTGATTACATCCTGCACAGGTCCTTCCGCCGCGAGTTTCCACGGTCACACGAGGGCCTTTCTCAAGGTCCAGGACGGGTGCGACGCTTTCTGAAGTTACTGCATCGTCCCCCTCGCCCGGGGGAGGAGCAGGAGCCTCCCCGCGAAGGACGTGCTGGGCAGGGCCGCCCTCCTTGCCGGCGCCGGTCACCGGGAGATCGTCCTGACGGGCGTGCACCTGGGCGTCTGGGGAGCGGACCTTGAGCCGAAGACGAACCTCCTCGCCCTAGTGAGAAAGATCGAGCAAAGCGGATTTGTGCAGCGGCTCAGATTGAGTTCCATCGAGCCCCGCGAAGTGAGCGATGAGATAATCGGCCACCTGCGAAATTCGAAGATTCTCTGCGGGCACTTCCACATCCCGCTCCAGAGCGGGGACGACAATGTCCTGAGCCTCATGGGGAGGAACTACGACACCGCTTTCTTCGGTGACCTTCTGAAAAAAATCACGGGCGCCTTGCCCGACGCGGCCATCGGGATCGACGTGATGACCGGGTTCCCGGGCGAAGACGACACGGCCTTTGAGAGGACCCTGGGGTTCGTTGAGAGCCTGCCCGTCGCCTATCTCCATGTGTTCCCCTATTCGGAAAGGCCGGGGACGGCAGCACTGAAAATTCCCGGCAAGGTTTCCGGCCCCGTCAAGTCATCGAGGGGGGAGAAACTCAGGGCCCTGGGGCAGCAAAAGCGGCGCGCCTTTGCCGAACGTTTTCTGGGAAAAACCCTGAAAGTCCTCGTAGAGGACAGAAAAGACCGCGGGACGGGAATGCTCAAGGGTTTTTCGCGAAACTACATCCCCGTCCTCGTCGAAAAAGGCGATTCCTCCCTTGTCAACCGGGAGATCGATGTTGTAGTGATAGAGACAGCCGATGGTCGCGTCATCGGGAGGCTGTCGGGGGTGGATCAAGATGGATGAAGAAAGGTCCCTGAAGCTCCGCCGGCTCGAAGAGGCGCTATCCTTTCGCTTCGCCGATATCGGACTCCTGGACGAGGCCCTGACGCACCGGTCATACAGCCACGAGAAC
Organism: Deltaproteobacteria bacterium; assembly: GCA_026388445.1. Classification (GTDB taxonomy): domain Bacteria; phylum Desulfobacterota; class Syntrophia; order Syntrophales; family UBA2192; genus JAPLJU01. The sequence continues at coordinate 3,642 of JAPLJU010000160.1, read as the reverse complement.
CCCCGTTTGCCGGAGCGGAATAACGAAAGGCTCGAGTTCCTGGGAGACGCCGTGCTGTCGCTTTGCGTCGGTCACATGCTGATGGAAAAATTCCCGTCCGAGGCGGAGGGAAATCTCTCGAAGAGAAGGGCCGCCCTCGTGAACGAAACGCCCCTTTCCGATCTTGCCGGAAGGCTCGGGCTCGGCGAATACCTTCTTCTCGGCCGCGGTGAGGAGGCCTCCGGCGGCCGCATGAAAGCCTCGATCCTTGCCGACACCCTTGAGGCCGTTATTGCCGCCGTGTTTCTCGACGCCGGGTATGAAAAGGCAACTCGTTTCATTCGTGACCTCTTCGAGCCCCTCCTGGAGGAGGACAGTCTCTACTCACGGTTCCGGGATTTCAAGTCGGAGCTCCAGGAGTTAAGCCATACGCGATTCCAGGCCACACCGTCATACGCGCTCTCCGGCGAGTCCGGCCCCGATCACGAGAAGTTATTTAAAGTGCAGGTGACCATCCCCGGTGCCGTGACAGCGTCGGGGACAGGGCGAAACAAGAAAGAGGCCGAGCAGCAGGCGGCCATGAAAGCACTGGAGGCTCTCGAGGAATGAGGCGAGGCCATCACCATGACAGCTAAACCGTTTATTGTCCCGATCTTCCTCACCCGTGCGGGGTGCCCGCACCGTTGCGCCTTCTGCAACGCCGGGAAAATCGCGGGCGGAAGAACGGGTGACTGGACGGAGGAGGAATTCCGTAAGGAGGTCGAGACACATCTCTTTCGGCCCCGTCGGAGAAGAACCGCGCGCCAGATCGCTTTCTACGGGGGGAATTTCACGGGAATCGAAAAGACCGGGCAGATGCGTCTCCTTCGTTATGCAAAGCAGTACCTCGACCGGGGGCTCGTCGATTCACTCCGGGTTTCGACAAGGCCCGATTACATCGACGATCACGTGCTTGAGATCCTCAGGGCGCACGGGGTCGAGACCGTCGAGATCGGTGCCCAGTCCATGGATGACGAGGTCCTGGAAAAGAGCCTCAGGGGCCACACTTCGGCCGATGTGCAAAGGGCTGTAGCCCGTCTCAAGTCGGCGGGCTTCGAAACGAGCATCCACCTCATGGCGGGGCTCCCCGGAGACAGCCCCGCCGGATTTCGAAGAACCGTCGAGGCTGTCATCGAGCTCCGGCCTGATACGGTCCGGCTCCATCCCACCCTTGTTTTTGAAGACACGGCCCTTGCCGAATTATACCAGCTCGGGGAATACACGCCTCTTTCCATGGAAGAAGCCGTTGAACTCTGCAAGTACGCCCTTGTTCGTTTCACAAAGGCCAATATCCCGGTCATTCGTCTCGGCCTCCAGACCACGGAGGAGATGGCAGCGGCGGGGAGCGTCCTTGCCGGACCCTATCACCCCGCCTTCCGCTCTCTCGTCGAGGGCGCTCTCTTCTGTGAGATGGCCTTCGATCTCGCTTCCGTGATGACCAAAGGAGGAAGGCCGGCAAAGGGGCCCCTCACTTTTTTAATGTCGCCGAAGGATGTTTCGAGTTTTCTCGGACTCCGGCGCGGCAATCTCACAAAACTGAAAGAGCGGTGCGGGAGAGAGATCGCCTACGGCACCGACTCGCTGATGCCCCGCGGCGCCCTGGCCGTAAAGTGTGGCGGGAAAACCCTCGAGCGGCGCATCGACAATCTTCCCGGATAAGGGGGATCACTCGAAAGATGGCAGAGAAGCCTTTCAAATCTGGTTTTGTGGGGATCATCGGCCGGCCCAATGTCGGGAAGTCCACGCTTCTCAACACCTTCCTCGGGGAGAAGATCGCCATCACCACCCCGAAGCCGCAGACAACGAGAAACCGGATCCTGGGGATCATGAATACCGACAGCGGTCAGTTCGTCTTCCTCGACACCCCGGGGATCCACAGGGCCAAAACGCCCCTGAACCTTCTCATGGTTAAGTCGGCCATGGAAACCTACGGGGAGGCGGATGTTCTTCTCCTTCTCGTCGAAGCAGACCGGGGCCTTCACGACGAGGACTCCCTCATCCTTGAATCGCTCATGGCGATAAAGATCCCCGTCATCCTCGTCATCAACAAGATAGACCTCGTGAAGAAGGAAACGCTTCTTCCTCTCATCGACACCTTCAAGGACCTTTACGCTTTCGAGGAGATCATCCCCATTTCGGCCACAAGGGGCTTCGGCGTCGATCGACTGACGGACATCCTCTGGAGGCTTCTCCCCGAGGGCCCGAAACTCTTCCCCGATGACATGATCACGGACCGCACGGAGCGTTTCATCGCCGCGGAGATCATCCGCGAGAAGATCTTTCTCCTTACCCGTCAGGAAATCCCCTACGCGACGGCGGTCGTGGTAGAGGCCTTCAGGGAGGAGGAAGAGAGAAACTTCATCCGCATTGAAGCTTCCATCATCGTCGAAAAAGATTCTCAGAAAGGGATCGTCATCGGCAAAAAAGGGGCCATGCTCAAGGACATCGGCCGCCAGGCAAGAAAGGACCTGGAGCGGTTTTTCAACGCGCGGATCTACCTCGAGCTCTTTGTCAAAGTCCGGAAAGACTGGACCCACGACGAGAGGCTGCTCAGGGAACTGGGTTATTCGGAAAAATAAAGGCCCAAACGGAGACAGGGACATGGCGGAGAAGAAAAGGTTCACCATTATCGGAGGCGGTGTCGCGGGTTACCCCGCGGCGATCCGGGCGGCCCGGCTGGGTGCGGAGGTCACCCTCATCGAGCGGGAGGCGATCGGCGGGACCTGCCTGAACTGGGGGTGCATTCCGACCAAGGCCCTCCTTCAGTCCGCGGAAACCATGGCGCGCATCCGGGAGTCGGAAGCATTCGGTGTCCGCGTGAGCGGTTTTGAACTGGATTTCCAGACCGTCATGAACCGCAAGGCGGCCGTCGTTGAAAGGCTCACAAAAGGCGTCAGGAGCCTCCTTGATGCCAGAAAAATCAGAATCGTAAACGGCACGGCGGAATTCCTGGATTCGAGAACCGTCCGCGTCCTCGAGACAGACGAAAAGATTACATCGGATTGCATCCTCATCGCCACCGGCTCAAAGCCCGCCTACCCCCCCATCGAAGGCCTCGCCTCATCGGGTGCATGGAACAGTAACGACATCCTCGGCATGGAGAGCGTGCCCGCCCGCACGGTCATCATCGGGGGTGGCTTCATCGGTGTCGAACTCGCCCAGGTCCTGAAGGCCTTTGGCTCGGACGTGACAATCCTGGAGGTCATGCCCCAGATTGTCCCCGGTGTCGATCGCGAAATAGCCGCGACACTCCAGAGGCTCCTTTCGAGGTCGGACATCAAGGTCATGACGTCCGCCCGTGTCGGCAAGATATCCGCGGGGGGCGCTCAAAAAAGCGTATTTTACGCCTGCGAGGGCCAATCCGAAGAACTGGCGACCGACAGGGTTATCCTCGCGACAGGCAGAAAACCGGATTTCTCTCGCCTCGGGATCGACCGCGTCGGACTCGACGCCGCGAAAGGGGCAATCGCCGTGAACGATCGGCTGGAGACATCGGTACCGGGCATATACGCGGCAGGCGACGTCATCGGCGGCATCATGCTCGCCCACGTGGCCATGGCCGAAGGAGACCTGGTGGCGAGAAACATGTTGGGCGCGGACCTCCGGATGGATTACGGCACAGTG
>JAPLJU010000239.1 GCA_026388445.1 Deltaproteobacteria bacterium | reverse complement strand
GCCGATTAACGTTCCGATCAAAAGCTTCCTGGTAAAGTCATTTCTCTCGCCACTCATGTCCGGACCTCCCTGCTGAAAAAAATTATCGGAACCGTGATCGGAAACCTCCTACCTCCGCCGGCCCTGCCTGATCATCGGGCGGTGCTGACACGATCACTTTTTCTGAAGAAGGGCTTCCAGGGAACCGCGTGTGCTTCTGGTCAAGACGATGAGCACCTTGAGGACGGGCAATAGCTTTGCCTGCAGCTCTCTTTCCACTTTTCCTTCGATGCCGGAGACCCCCCCTCGAAACGAATCGAGCCCCGCGGAAACCCGGTCGACGCCACCATGTAAATACTGCAGCAAGTTTCCGGATTGTTTCACCAGGCTTTCCAGAACCTTGAGATTGAAGCGAACAATCTTGTTAATTTTCTCCTCGACGTGAAACCTGACGTTGTAACTGACGTCGTTCGTCAGAGCCGTGATCTGTTGCAGGTCGTGAAGGATGGCGGGCAGCTCCCTGTTGATGGCCTCCAGGGTGATCTCCGCGTTTCGGGCTGTTTTCCGGATCTGCACCAGGGTTGGAATCGCGAAGACAACGAAGATCAGAACCGCACAGCTGATCACAAAAAACCCTATTTCCCACGACATTCGCGGTCCCTCCTCTCTTTCATGAACGGCCTGTGCTCACGCTTCCGGAAGCCCGGCTAATCAGCAATTTTCTTTTCGATTTCCTCCGCCTTCTTGGCAGCCTTCAGTTCCAGATCCTTCAGACGGCTGATGACCGACTCGAATCCTTTCTTGCTTTTTTCGAAAGCGCCTTCGTATTCGTCCTTAGCCTTATCGGCGAGATCTTTCGCCTTTTCCGAAATGTCCTCTCTCAATTCCTTGCCGCTTTTAGGCGCAAAGAGAAGACCCACGACGACACCTACGAGGCTGCCGATCAAAAGAGCCTTCAGCACATCTCCACATTTGTGTTCCGACATCGTGACACCTCCTTGCGGAATTTTGTTCTCTGTCATTGCATTACACTTATTGAAATGATTATAAAATTATTGTATTTTTATGTCAATTCGTAAATGCCCCGCCGGGGTAGACCGACGGTCGAAGAACATTGATCACTGCCCCGTCGGATCATCGGACTTATCTTCAATATACATGTCATCGGCTTGAGTCAATACAGACTTTAGGAACCGGGGTGATTAGGCATGTCCAGGGAAAGGATTTCGAGAAGGCAGAAGGACATCTCGAGACTTCAGCGGGAAAAGAAAAAAATGGAGCGGGAGAAGATCAAAAAGACCCGAAAAAAGTCTTCTGTCTGAACGGCTTCATCCTTGATCCCGCCCCACGGATGAGCACTGCATGGGCTTGACATCCCCCGGTGCTCTTGAAGTGTACAAGAATCCCCATCTTTTTATTAAAGGCCTTCGTCCCCCGCCGGATGGAGCTGAAAGTGAGAAATGACCATGAGGCTGAAATTATCTTTTCTGGCGATTTTATTGTCCCTGTTTTTTCTGAACGGCTGCGCGATAGTGACCATCCCCCTTCTGCCGACCACGGAAGAATTGCAGGAACGTGTCGTCGAGGGTTACGGAAACGATAAAATTCTTCTGCTGGACATCTCCGGCGTGATTTCAGAAGAAAAGAGGCGCAGGATGGGTTTTCGCGAAGAGGTGTCCGTGGTCGATGAACTGAAGGAAGCCCTGAAGAAGGCGGAAAAGGATAAAAATTTAAAGGGGATCATTCTCAGGATCAACTCTCCGGGGGGGACTGTCACGGCCAGTGACATCATTCACCACGAGCTTCTGACCTATAAGAAGAGAACGGGCCAGCGGATCATGGCCTGTTTCATGGATGTGGGGGCCTCGGGCGCCTACTACGTGGCGACGGCGGCAGACGAAATCGTTTCACACCCGACGACGATCACCGGAAGCATCGGTGTGGTGGCCATGAAATTCAACGTCCAGGGGCTGATGTCGAAGATCGGCGTCGAGCAGGAAACCATCAAGTCGGGTGATAAAAAGGACATCATGTCCCCGTTCCGGCCAAGCACGCCGGAGGAGCAGAAGATCCTGCAGACCATCATCCAAACCCTCCACGGGAGGTTCGTGGATGTGATCGTCGATGGCCGCAAACCGCTCGGGCGCGATGCCGTCGAGAAACTCGCTGATGGCCGAATTTACACGGCGGACCAGGCCCTGAGCGCAGGGCTGATCGATCGAATCGGTTATCTCGACAGCACCATTGAGGGCATGAAAAAAAGCCTGGGGCTCGAGAAAGCATCGATCGTCGTATACTACCGTCCCGACAGCTACAAAAGCACAATCTATTCGGGTCTCACCCCGGCACCACCCCAATTCAACCTGATCTCCATCAACGGCCAGGAGCTCCTCGCCCCGCCGGGGGTTCGCTTCATGTATCTGTGGCTGCCCTAAGATTTTGGAAATCAACCGCTTCCGGAAGACGCCGGGCTCCGGTAGACGTAGATGGGGTCATTATGGAGGGTCGATGCCGCGTGCAGGACCTCCACGGGCTGCCACCGCGGGACGGGGAAATTGCAGGAAACGACCCTGGTGCCTGGGCGAAGCTCCGATTCGAGCTTGTCAGCGAGACGCTTCATGACGTCGGGAAAGAGGTAACAGAAAACCACGTCAGCCTCCCGAAGATCGGCCTTCCAGAAGTTGCTCCAGCGGATGCGGATATTCCCGGACCCCAGGCACTGGACCCGGGCCAGGACATAGGCCAGCGGGTTGATCTCGAAGCCGAGACAGCGCACGCCGTATCGTTTCGTCGCTTCCCTCAAGGCGCGCCCGTCGCCGCATCCAAGGTCCACGAAAAAATCCGAAGGTTTCATCGGTACGGCATTCATAATGGCCTCGATCTTCACCCGGGCCGTCGAGGTGAACATCGCGCCCTGCGTGACGGGAAAGACGGATACGACGGCAATAGCATGCAGCATCTTGACGACGATCAGGCCGCCGAGGACCAGAAAAATGACGAGAAGCCAGAGGGGCATGGAAACCTCCAGACTCTCTATAGATGAATTTTCTGGAACTGTCAAAAATCTGCTTCGGGACCGGGACCGGCTATGTTATAAAGCGGCAAATCCCCGCAGAAAGGCATCCCACTATGATCGACCTCAAGAAGATTGACTACGCCGCCCTGGATCGCCCCGAGATCACCATGTCCCTGTTCCATCCGCGCGAAGCCTGGGGGGCGAGCGCCCCTCACCCCGCCATTGAGGATATTCGGATACCCGTTGAAAAAGACATCGCCGTGGGTGCGCAGGTTCACATGGCAGGTCCGGCTCATCCCGTCATCCTATATTTTCACGGAAACGGGGAGATCGTGGAAGATTATCTCGACCTGGCCATGATCTACCTGCAGCTCGGCCTCAATTTCTTTCCTGTCGATTACCGGGGTTACGGCCATTCCACGGGAAGCCCGACGGTGACAACCATGATGCGTGACGCCCACGTCATCTTCGAATATGCGAGAAACTGGATGAAGGCCCAGGGCTTCACGGGGCCCCTCATCGTCATGGGACGATCCCTCGGAAGCGCTTGCGCCCTGGAACTCGCTTGCTGCTACGCCGAGAAGATCGACGGGTTGATCATCGAAAGCGGCTTCGCGCACACCCGAAGCATCCTCAGTATCTTGGGCATCAACATGGATGCCCTCGGTATTCGCGAGGAAGACGGTTTCCGGAACCTCGATAAGATGAGAACCTTCGGCAAGCCCGCCCTTGTCATTCATGCCGAAAGGGACCACATTCTGCCTTTCTCCGATGGTAAAGCGCTCTTCGAAGCCTGCCCCGCCGCGGACAAGACCTTCCTGGGAATACCTCGGGCCAATCACAACGACATTTTCATCGTCGGGTTCAAGGACTACATGCGGGCCGTGAAAGGGCTGGCCGAGCGGGTGAGTTCGAAGAAGGTCATCTCTTAACAGGCGGCCTGATTCAACCTGAAGCCTTCTGTCCTACGGGTGCCCCTTCCCCCACTGGCCTCTTTCAAGCGGCTCCACAAGGCACAAAGATTGCACTTTGGTTCCTTTGAACTTCTATGAACATAGCTGTGTCGAAAGGTCAAACCATCAGGAATATTAACTATTTCAATGGTTTAGTCAAAATGAAAGCGGAACACACAGAGGAGGCTTCAGGAATTGAAATCGGGGATCGATCTTGAAAAGGAATTGAATCTCCTGGGCATGCTCGACAAGGCAAAGGAGATCTATCGTCAGATCAGCGAAGAAGCGGCCCTTTCCTATATCAAGTCCAGTTACCGCCTTCTTTCCAAGATCTACCATCCCGACCTCTATCAGAAAGACCGGGAAAAAGCGGAGGAAATACAAAAAAAAATTAATCATGTCGCTTCCGTCATCAACCGGACGCCGGACTATTCACTCATCGAATATATCAAGAAAGATCAAAAGGACCCAAAACAAGAATCAACCAAAAGGTGGAAGGTGCTCGTCGTTGAAGACGAGTTCGGTCTCCAGGATGTTCTGCGCAGCGTCCTCACCATGGAAGGTTACGACGCGCGGGTCGCTGTGGACGGACTCAACGGTTACAAGGTCTTCAGGGAATTCAAACCGGACCTTATCATCACCGATGTCGTCATGCCCCACGTGAACGGCATCGAACTCATTCAGAAGATCCGCAAGGAAAGACCGCAGATCAGGGCTATCTTCATGAGCGGGTTCTTCGGCGTGAAAAGATTAAAGAAGGAGCTGGATGAGGAAATCATCAAGCACGGCTACCCGACGCTTTCCAAGCCCTTCAGAGTCAGCCACATGCTCGATATCGTGCAGGATTATCTCAAGAACTGAATTTATCTAAAGGCAGGCGTTAAAAAACCCCCGATCGCTCGGATCAGGGGTTTTTATTTCTCGGAAAACACGCTGGTTTGTTTGGTCTATCTGGTCCGTTTGGTCTATTTTATCTTTTTGGTCTTGCTCACCACTCACCACTCGCCACTGACCACTGCGCCTTGCGCTAGCCGCGACGGATCCAGGCATCCCTGTAAAGCCGCCCCACGCAGAGGAATATAGCCAGAACAAAAAGTCCGAGCATGAAGTTGGGTGAGGTGTTCAGCAACTCATCGATCAAGTACCCCACGTACATGAAAACGAAGGAGCTGATCACCATGGCAAAACTCCAGGCACTCAGGACGAGCGTACTGGAATAAGTTGCCGTATTCTTTGTCGTCTTTGTGATCAACATGGTTTCTCTCCGGCCGCTGAAGAAACGAAGAGCGCCCTTGCCGCAATGCGTGGACGCTCTTTTAAACTCTTCGTTAACCAACCATTGTCCTCAGGGCGTCCACAACAGGCGCGGTGAAGAGAGCCACGAGAACCGTGTAAAGGGCGAAGGAGCCAACAGCCTCGGTCAGATAGATCTTGTTGTACTTTTGCTTCAGGGAAATGATGATCATCCCTCCGACTATCAGGGCTCCCAGGTGGAAGTAGGGGAAGTTGTCGGCGCCGACCGCTGAGAACTCGGCATAGCCGAAGGTGCTGGTGATCAGAACCACGAATACTGTTAGAATCATCGTCTGCAGTGCCTTTTTCATTTTATCTGTCCCTCCGTAGGAATGTATTTTTTATGATTCCGTTTGTTGCCTTTGGTCTCTCTATATTGAAATTGGCGTGCCAGGATAGCCTTCACAGACAAAATATTTAATAACACACTGATATTATTGAGTTATATTTATTATCTTCGGATTTGTCGGGCAGGAAAATTTGGTAAAAGCGTCGAAATTATTTAAAGAAACGTTAAACACTGTTTAAAAATACATTAAACAAACGCTGTCGAAGAATCATTTTTTTTAATTGATAATAATCTGAAATACAGGCATAAAATCACAACAATCGAATCGCGACAACTCACATCCCCTCGATGACCCGGTCTGGCCGGGATGAAAAGAACGGCGAGGATGAAACCCGACAAGGTTATCCCCGTGCAAATGATGAAAGTCGTTGTAAATCCGATGTGATCCGACAGTACCCCGCCCATGGAAGGACCGACAATCCAGCCGAAGTTCCAGGTCATGTTATAAATGCCCATCGCCTTTCCGCGCTCTTCCGAAGAGACCAGGTCAGCGATGAGAGCTGATGCCGCCGATCCCATGGCCCCCCAGGATAAACCCTCCCCGACCTGGATTACAAAGAGATGCTCGTAACTGCTGCTTATGGCATATCCGAGAAACACAAAGGCAAACCCCGCCATGGACAAAGTGAGAATCTTCTTTCGGCCGAAACGATCCGCAAGCATGCCCCAGAGAGGTGACCCGATCACGCCGGCTGTGGCGCCCGCCGTGTAGAGGAACCCGACCTGGCTTTTGGTCAGCCCGAGAGACGACATGTAGATGGCAAGAATCGAGTAAACGATCCCCGTGCAGATTATGAATGGAAAGACCTCAGGCAGACCACGTACAGATCTCGCTGTTTGATCATCGCTTCCTCCTTCTCTTATTGAAATTCCGCAGGCAAAATCTTCCTGACGAGCCATATCGCATCCCCCTTGCCTTCTGCAATGTGAAAGTTCGGAGTCGTATGAGGCCGCCCGGGAGAGCCGGTCATGCTGGTGGCGGAAGCCGAAAATGCGCTTGCCGGCGATCATGGGCCGGCACGAATTGAATCTGTTGGGGAGCTGCGATCAGACTTTGGTTTCGTGGTAGTATTGATTGACGCGGGCTACGTAGATTCTCGTTTCCTGGGGCATTCTACCCGGCTTCCTCTCGACGTTTCCCATACCCCAGTTGTAGGCGGCCAGTGCGAGGTTCCTGTTGTTTCCGAAGCGATCCAGGAGGCTCCGGAGGTAACGGGTCCCTCCCATGATGTTCTCGGCGGGATCATAGGGGTCATTGACGCTCAGGTCCTTTGCCGTCTCCGGCATAAGCTGCATGAGGCCCATGGCTCCCTTCGTCGATGTACTCTCCGGGTTGAAGCTGCTCTCCACCCGGATCACTGCCTTGATCAGATCAGGATCGACGCCGTAGGTCTTTGACGCATGATCAATGAGCTCAGCGTAAGGAGATGCCTCCGGTTTAGCTTTTGCTGATGTGGCTCCGTCATTCACCTTTCGACTCGCCTCTATCCCCGAGTCCAGAGCCTCCTCATATCGCATGACGGAGGCCGATTTTGCGCCTGCCGTCTTCTGCCTGACGGATTCCTCATCGAGAGGCCTGATTGAAGGATCTGCAGTCAGAACTTCCCTTTTCTGCTCCTCGATCTTTCTCTCAAGACCCGCGAGGCGACTCTCGATGGATGTCTCCCTCGTACTCGATGCATATATTCGGCTGTATCTCTCGAGAATGCCCTCGCCTGTGGTGACCTTCGCATCCGTCAGTATGGTTGCGAGGGAATTCTGAGATGACGGACTCATGCTTCCCTTAATCCGCCCGACCGTCTCTTCACGGCCGTCCATCTCCCTCATGATCCGGAAGAGGCTATCGTTGAAGCGCATCTGCATCTCGAGAAAGCGGATGATCTGGGTGAGTTTTTCAAGGTCGATTCCCCGCGAAGGGGCAGCGCCTGTCGTAAGACCATTGAATTCATTTAATACCTTTTCAATCGTGAGGTTAAACTCACCGTTGGCGCCCTTCCCTTTTGTATCCGTACCGCTTAGATCGGATTTCTGAGCAATACCCGCTATAGGCGACATGATGTTCTTCATCTTCTTCCTCGGTGACGCGCTTCGTCTCGAAATTAAACATAATCAAATATTATGCCATAGTCCCCCATATGGCTGACATCCGGGAAGACGGAGATATAATTTGAGCCGGCGCTTTCATGTCCATTTGAAACCATGCATGCCAATCCTGAGTACGTTGTATAAAAAAAATGTGAAAAATAGCTTGAAAAGCGTTCATGGCATGGCTTCTGCAACATATACATGTAAAAACAAGCAAAAACGGCTGTTTCCAACAATATTTTGTAGTATTTTTAAACCAGAAAGGATCGTTACAGCAAAAAATGATGCTTAAAAATCTCATAAAGAAATCCATTTTTAACAGTAGAGAGATACTTTTTTATGAATCACGCCAGATGCAGGGCTTTATACAGCTCCTCATGAAACCTAGAAACAACGGGGGACAATGGACGGTTGATGAGAGAAATGAGCTCAGAAATTACTTTAAGTATATGTCTATTTATATTCCATTTTTAATAATATTTTTGATGCCCGGGGGCTTCTTCTTTCTGCCGGTTCTTTCCTCTGTTCTCGACAGGAGAAGGGTGCGAAGAGTTCAGAGCGAAGTCCCTGTGCTGACGGCAGGCAAGGCATTTCATTCCTGATTCAGACATGCGGGGCGAGGTCTTTCTTCTTGGTAATTAGTCCCGTTTTGGCACCAAATCGCACAGGTAGTTGGCTACCTGATTGAAGAGATCTCCGTTACGGTTATTATACCGAAACTCCAGCTCTTTGAGATACAGAGGGAAGTGGTTTCTGGAGACGCCATGGTATTTAATCAACCTCTCCTTGGCCCAACTCCAGAATCCCTCCAGGCCGTTGATGTAGACCCTGCCGGAGGAGAAGTACTTCTGGTGGTCGACCTTCAGGTGCCGGTATCCGCAGAACATGAGGCTATCGTAGCTGTGGAACTTGTCGGTGTAAACGATACTGCCTCGGCGGACCTTTTTGACGGTGAGCTTCAGAAGCGTGGCAGCCGAGACATCCGGAACGACACTGACATGAACCCGGCCGTCGCGCTCCAGAATACCGAAAACCGGCACTTTTCCGGCTGCTGCCCGGCCTCGCTTGCCTTTGCGCCGGCCACCGAAGTAGGCCTCATCGATCTCGATCTCTCCGTCCAGCAAGCTCGGCGCATCCTCCGCGTGGCTCAGGATGGCCATCCGGATCGTGCTGACGGCCCTGTAAACAGCCCGATAGGAAAGACCCAGCTGTAAGGACATCTTACGGACCGAGACCTCTAACTCAAAGAGCTTGATGAGGGACAGCCATTGCACCGCGCTGAATCGGCCCGAACAACGATTGCGTCCCTCTCGTAATTTATAGAGCTTTCGACAGCGGCAGCGAGGGCAAAAGCGTTGATGGTTTTTGAGGCATTTTCCCAGCAGGTATTTCCGGGCCCTGCTCTCGCTCGAAATCAGCTTGTGGTAATCGTTTAGCTCCATGCGGCACCCTTAACATAGGTGCCAAAACAGGATCAATTACCTTCTTCTTTATTAAGAGATCCTACCCTGCACTTTCTTTTCGAGACCCAAAACCCCATCTTTTGTCGATTTGATTTTCCCTTTTTTACTTTTGGATGACCATAATGGTCATTAAATGCCCTTTGATGATTGCCCTACCCCACGGGACATTCGTGTCTTTTCTTTCGGTATGGATGCCCTGCTGATGATTAATATTTGATTATTTTAAAGAAATGATTTATCTCAGACGGCAGAAGAGGACCCTTTGAAAAGAGCTTCGGACGTGGGGAAATCCAATCTTTTTCTCTGGTTATTTTCGATATCTCTTCTGCTATTGAGTTCATGCGCCTGCATCAATACCTGGCAGGGGGAAAACCTTGCCGCTTCGACACCCGGGTCATATCGTATTGAAAATGTCGCACCCTTCAATGCGAAGATCGAGGAAGCCGTCAAAAAGGGAGAGGTTTGGCCCGGGGATCCCATTCTCATCGCGTTGAATTTGTTAAAGATTTCAAACGACGGGGCCCGTTTATTGGTCATGTCCAAGGAAAGCTCTCCTGCCGAAAACCCCGACCGGACAGGAGTCACGGTTATCAGAGACGGTTTTCTGGATGATTCCTTAAGGGGTGACTGGCATTATTTTGAGCTCAGAAAAATGAATGACCAGGGCTGGCGCTTCACGGAGATCCGCCGCGCATTTCTGTGCAGAAGGGGAATACAGATGGAGAGACCGGGCAAGGAGTTCTGTCCCTGACCCTTCCCTTAGGGCCGGAATTTCAGCTTGTCAAAAAGAGGGCCCGCAGTACAAAGCGAACCCTGGTATCAAGTGGTGCCTGGGGCGGGAGTTGAACCCGCATAGCCACGAGGACCGAGGGATTTTAAGTGCAAAAATGCCAAAACTGGAAAGGCCAGTAAAATCAAGTATTAAATTGAAATCACTGGCCTTTTCTTCTATCAATTGAGTTGGAAAACGTTAGGTGATTTTAGGAAAAAGTGGGTACGGCGGGCACAATTTTGGGCACAATTTGACCGGGGATAGGTTAGCTACCAAAGGCGGCTGTCCTGGGCCGCCTTCCCCGGATCACCATCAGGCCGCGGGCACAGAAAAGGCGCAGAACAATGTTAAATAGGCATAAATAGGGGGTATTTTCGGGGGTCTGTTGAGGGGCGAGGATGATAATCTTATGCACTACTTTATAAATGGCATAAAAATTGATTAAAGATCAATAAATAATAGCCGAAATAAATGAATAATGACAATAAATTGATTTTCAATCAACTTTTCAATTGACAAGAATGGATCCTACTGTGTATCTTACATATCCAGGATGAGGGAAAATATTCGCAATGGTGTATTGAAGCATATCAGAGATATACTCGAGCATGGAACTATCATCTTTACTGATCATGCCCGGGCAAGGATGCGTGATCGAGGTTACACCTTAAGGGATGTGTTTCAAATACTCAACTGTGGAACGATTACTCAAGAAGAAAAAACAAAAAGAGGAAGAATTAGGTATCGAATTTGGGGGGTAGATTCTGATGACCGCGAAGGAACCGTAGTTATCGAAATCGCAGATCGGGGACGATTGATCATTATATCCGTCCTAAAATGAGAGAGAGCCGAGGAGAGGGGGGCACATGATGAAAACCTGCTGGGAGTGCGGGGAAGAAATAAATATTATCAAAGACCGACCATATCACTATACAGAAAGTGGCCTTGATAATATATATTTGCATGGTGTTACTCAATACGAATGTACAAAATGCGGAGAGAAGGCCGTTGAGATTCCCAAGGTGAAGAACTTACATTTGGTGATTGGAAGAGATGTTGTATGCAGTGAAAAGAAGCTAAAAGGCCAAGAAATAAAATATTTAAGAAAAGAGCTTGGACTGAAAAGCAAGCAAATTGCAGAGATCCTCTCGGTTGATTTATCCACATTTTCGAGGTGGGAAAATTCAAAGGCCTCTATCGGACCAGTGGCAGATAAGCTTCTGAGGCTTATTTACGTATTAAACGCTGAGAGTGAGAAGGGCCGTGTGCTTCATAAGGGTATTCGCGATCTGAAGGTGCTTACACAAAAAACTAAACCACAGAAGAAATCAGAGGGAAAAACATTAGTATTAAATCCCGCCGATTGGTTGATGCAGAGCGAAGAGCCGTTTTTTAGCGCAGATCTATGTTAAATAATGAGTCATCTAAAAAAACAAAAGCCTCCCTCGCGGAGGCTTTTGTTGCCTGCCTTCTCGTCGCTTTTTCCCCGGATCCTGATATGAAACAACCCGGTCAGGTTGCACCCCGAGCTTGCCGGCTACCTTCTTCCGGTAGGCCCGCTCCTGGGCCTGGCGCTGCTGCTGGATGCGCTTCTCGGTGCCCTTGCGGTGGGCATCCACGGCGCGCACGGCACAATCCCGGCTGCAATAGTCTTTTCGCTTCTTTGTCTTTTGAAGGAAAAGCTTACCGCATAGGGCGCAGCGTTTTATGCAGTCAGCCGGACGATCATGGAGAGCCCAGGCGAGCCCGACAAGGATCCGCCACAAATCGGCGTCCATGCTTTGCGGCGGGCCTTCAGGATCCAGGATGAACGGGCAAAGGGCATCTGGATCCCCATCCCCATGGCCTTCTCGATCAGCTCATCGAGGAACCGGCGCGCAAAGGGAAGCCCCAGTACCGCATTGGCCGGGCGAAACGTCCTGCCGCAGGCCTTGCAGCGCATCTGCAGGACCTCCAGAGCAAGGGCCCCTCGCGATGTCCGCAACACCCGTGGCCGCCAGCCTTTGCGGATCAAGGACGGGCTTAAACATCGGGGGCAGCGCAGCTGTCCTTTGGCCTCGAGGCACCAGCGGATCTGGAAGTCCCGAAGAACTTGGCCATAGCTCCGGGTAAACCCTTGATCATAGGTCGTGCCCAAATGCCCAAACAATCGATTGACAATGTCCCCGGGGTAAGCAAAAATCCATTCCGGGAGGGTTATCTCTTCTGGGAGCATCTGCATACCTCCTTTCGAGCTTTGACGAATTCTCTAAAGGCGTATCAGATGCTCTCTGCTTTTTCAAAGAACAGGTAACGTGTATTTTACGCAATCAACAAATTAAACCTTCATTCATCGCAGGTATGCCATGAAGCAATAATCGAACCCCGTTTCTCAATAAAGGCGGGGTTTTTCCATTAATGACTCCATCATTTCCGTCTTTGATTAAATAACGAGGAAGTTCGGTCGCACAACCCGTTTTCAGATCGCTCTCATTCATGGATAAGCATTGCTATTATGCCCATTCAATAGACGGCCAGCCCTCCGAGCACTGGCAATCCCTTGAGGAGCATCTACATAATGTGTCGGAGATGGCCGAGTCCTTTGGTGACACATTTGATGCCGGGCGATGGGCATATCTGGCGGGGCTGTGGCACGATCTGGGAAAGTACTCGCAGGAGTTTCAGGCCTACCTGAAGGCTGTTACATGCGACGACGCCCAAGAGGCAGGGAAGATCACTCGGGTCGACCATTCTACAGCCGGCGCCCAACTGGCAAACGGCGTGCTGAAGGGCGGTGCGGGCAAACTCCTCGCCTATATCGTCGCAGGGCATCACGGAGGGCTCCCGGACGGCAAAAATCCCGAATCGACCAGCCTCTCGAGCAGGCTGGAGAAAAGCGTTCCCGACTACTCGGCGGCCCCGGATTTTCTGAAGGACATATCAAAGAGTTTGGATCTTCCATTCATACCTGTCCCCGAACGTGGAGGCTTCCAGCTCTCTTTTTTCACACGGATGATCTATTCCTGCCTTGTCGACGCCGACTTTCTCGACACCGAGAAGTTTATGGATCCCACATTCCACGGATTGCGCAGCGGCTACCCCTCGCTCGAAGAGCTGCATGCCAAGCTGGACATCCGGTTACGGGAGCTTGCAAAGAACGCCGCCCCGACGCCGATCAACGGTTATCGGCGCACGATATTGGAGAACTGCATTAAAGCCGCGGAGCAGAGCGCGGGCCTTTTTTCGCTGACCGTACCGACAGGTGGCGGAAAGACCCTCTCCTCAATGGCCTTCGCCATGCGTAATGCCTTGACACATGGAATGAGGCGGATCATCTACGTCATTCCCTTCACGAGTATCATCGAGCAGAACGCCGATGTGTTCAGGCGGGCCATGGGCGACGAGGCCGTCCTCGAACACCACTCCAACTTCGAGCCTGAAAGAGAGGATATGAGGTCCCGGCTGGCCTCCGAGAACTGGGATGCCCCCATTGTCGTCACGACGAACGTGCAGTTCTTTGAGTCTTTCTTCCACAACCGATCCTCACGCTGCCGCAAGCTGCACAACGTCGCCGGAAGCGTCGTCATCCTCGACGAGGCGCAGATGCTCCCCACCGACTACCTGAAGCCCTGCCTCGAGGTCCTACGCGAGCTCACATCCAGCTACGGGACGACGGTCGTGCTCTGCACCGCTACACAGCCCGCGCTGTCGGTCAGGGAGGACTTCAAAGAGGGCCTCGAAGGCATCCGGGAAATCATGCCTGACCCGGGGGAGTTATACGCAGCATTCCGAAGGGTGCGGGCAAGTAACTTGGGTAAGATCACCAACGATGATTTGGCCCGGAGGCTATCCTCCCATCGCCAGGCCCTCTGCATCGTCAACACGAGAAAGCACGCCCGGAAACTGTATGAGAAGCTCCAGGACACCGAGGGGGCGCTCCACCTCAGCGGCTTCATGTGCCCGGAGCACCGCAGGGAGGTGATCAGGAAACTGCGGGAAGATCTGGCCGGCGGGAGGCCCTGCCGCGTCATCAGCACCCAACTGATCGAGGCCGGGGTCGACGTCGACTTCCCCGTTGTCTACCGTGCCGCAGCCGGGATCGACTCCGTGGCCCAAGCAGCCGGCCGCTGTAACCGCGAAGGCAGGATGGACCAGGGTGGCGAGGTCTTTATATTTACGCCCGAGGAGAAACTTCCCGCAGGTCACTTCCGCCAGACGGCGGACTTGGGAGCCATGGTGCTTCGCCGCTTCCCCGACCCCCTCTCACCGGAGGCGTTGGAGGCCTATTTCAGGGCGCTCTACTGGGAGAAAGGGGAAGACCTCGACAAGGAGGGAATCCTGGCCGACCTCTCGGAAGGAACCAGGCGGGGCGATTTCCCGTTCAGCAGGGTGAGCCAGAAATTCAGGATCATCAAGGAGGACCAGGAGTCCGTTATCATTCCATGGAACCGCGACGCCGAGTAGATTATCCGAAGCCTGCGGTATATTGAAAACCCTGCTTTTTTGGCCCGCCGACTACAGAGATACAGCGTGAATGTACCCCGGCAAGCCCTGTTAGGCCTGCTTGCATCGGGTAGCATAGAGCAGATCCACGGCACCTTCAACATCCTGACACACCGGGCGCTCTACCGGGGCGATGTCGGCCTCTGCCCCGACGGGACAGAGCAGCAGTCCATCGAGAGTCTCATCGCCTGATCATGTCCAGGCAATGCACACAACTATAACAAGCGAAAGGAGGTGCTGCAGTTGTCATACGGGATCAAACTGCGCGTCTGGGGGGATTATGCCTGCTTCACGCGGCCCGAGATGAAGGTCGAGCGTGTGAGCTACGACGTCATGACCCCCTCGGCAGCACGCGGAGTACTGGAGGCGATCTACTGGAAACCGAACATTCGGTGGGTCATAGACCGGATCCACGTCCTCAACCCGATCCGGTTCACCAACGTACGGAGAAACGAACTCGGGTCCAAGCTCGCCCTTGGCCCGGTCCGTAAAGCGATGAAGGGCGGCAAGGCCCGGCTGGGGCTCTTCATAGAGGAGGACCGCCAGCAGAGGGCGGCCACGATCCTAAGGGACGTGGCCTACGTGATCGAGGCCCATTTCGAGTTCACGAGCGAAGAGGACAATGTCCCGGCCAAGCACAGGGACGTTTTCGAGAGGCGCGCCGCAAAGGGGCAATGCTTCCACCGGCCCTATCTCGGGTGCAGGGAGTTTCCGGCCGCCTTCGCACTGGTCGAAGCGGAGATCCCCGGGTCGACCCTCTCCGGCGAGATGGACCTTGGCTGGATGCTCCACGACATTGACTACTCGGCCGGAATGGAACCCCGGTTCTTCAGGGTCGTCATTCACGACGGTGTGATCGACGTCCCCCGGCCCGGCGCAGAGGAGGTGACGTCATGATCCTCCAGGCATTGTGCGAGTATTACGAGAGGGCCCGCGGCGAGACGGGGGTCCCCGAACCGGGCTTCAGCCGGCAGAAGATCCACTTCGCCATCGTCATCAACGGCGGTGGCAACCTCCTCCAGGTGAGGGATCTCCGGGTCATGCAGAAGAACAAACCCGGGCCAAAGGAGTTGATTGTTCCGGAACCCGTTAAACGGACCTCCGGCATCGCTGCAAACTTCGCCTGGGATAACACGATGTATGCCCTCGGTGCGACAAGGGCAGACAAGGCGGAGCATGCCAAGGCATTCACGACATTCAAGACATTCAACCACGAAGTCGGTGACGGCGTTGAAGATGAAGGAATGAGGGCACTGCTTCGCTTCCTCGATACGTGGCAGCCTTCAAAGGCCGCAGACCTCGACAACTGGGAAGAGATGGCGGGCCTCAACGTCGTCTTCCAGCTCGACGGGGATCTGGGGTTCATCCACGACAGGCCGAAGGTTAGAGATGCCTGGTCACGCTACCGGTCAGGAACTACCTCCGGCACGATTGCCCCCTGCCTCGTCACCGGGGAAAAGGCACCCATCGCCCGGCTTCACCCCGCGATCAAACGCGTTGATGGCACTCAGCCAAGTGGCGCCGCTATAGTCTCTTTCAACCTCGGCGCCTTCTGCTCCTATGGAAAGAAGCAGAATTATAACGCCCCGGTGGGGGAGGCATCCGCCTTCGCCTACACAACCGCGCTGAACCATCTCCTTCGCTTCGGAAGCCGCCAGAGGATCCAGATCGGGGACGCAACGACCGTCTTCTGGACGTCCCGCGCCTCGCCCGTCGAGGGCTTCATGGGGATGATCCTCAGCCCCGGACAGGACGCCGCGGAGCTGCAGGACCTGAGGAGCTTCCTTACGAGCCTCAAGGAGGGCCGTATGCCCCCAGGGGTCGACCCCGATGTCCGGTTCTACATCCTGGGGCTCTCGCCCAACATCTCCCGGATCTCGATCCGGTTCTGGTATGCGAGCACCGTTGGCGACATCCTCGACAAGGTCGGCTGGCATTTCCGGGATCTGGCCATTGTAAAGAGCTTCGACAGAGATCCGGATTTTCCAGCCGTCTGGCAGCTCCTGCAGGAAACGGCCTTCCTCCGCAAAGGCAAGAACATCCCGCCCGTCCTTGGCGGCGCCCTGATGCGGTCCATCCTGACCGGTCTTTCCTATCCCCAGGGGCTTTACTCCGTGGTCTTGGGACGGATCCGGGCCGACAGGGAGATCAACTATCTTCGTGCCGCCATCATCAAGGCTTTTCTCGTGCGGAAATACCGCATCATGAACGTTTCAAAGGAGGTCACCATGACACTGAACACGGAAGAAACCAACATCGCCTATCGGCTCGGCCGCCTCTTCGCCGTCCTCGAGAAAGCGCAACGCGACGCGGTCCCGGGTGCTAACACGACCATCAAGGACCGCTTCTACGGCGCTGCCTCCGCAACCCCGCGCGCGGTCTTCCCTCAGCTTCTGCGCACGGCCCAGCATCACATACAGAAGGCCGAGTACGGTTCCAGGTCGGACAAACTCATCGAGGAAATACTGCAGGGTGTCCAGGGCTTCCCTGCCCACCTCAGTCTCGATGACCAGGGACACTTTGCACTCGGATACTATCACCAGCGCCAGGCATTCTTCGCCAAACGCTCCGAACAATAAAGGAGGGATTAGACATGACAAAAGCCATACAGAACCGCTACGACTTTGTGTACCTCTTCGACGTCGAGAACGGGAACCCCAACGGAGACCCCGACGCAGGGAACATGCCCAGGATCGACCCCGAGACCAGCCACGGTCTCACGACCGACGTCTGCCTGAAGAGGAAGGTTCGGAACTACGTCGAGATCGTGAAGGCCGACAAGGCTCCCTACCGCATCTACATCAAGGAGAAGGCCGTACTGAACAGGGTCCATGACGAAGCCCTCGACGCAACCGGTGCTGAAGGAAAGGCCGGCGAGAAGGGTAAACGCGGCAAGGGCGACGAGGTCGAGAAGGCAAGGAAATGGCTCTGCGATAACTTCTTCGACATCCGCACCTTCGGCGCCGTCTTGATGACGGACAAGAA
>JAPLJU010000093.1 GCA_026388445.1 Deltaproteobacteria bacterium | reverse complement strand
GTTCTATTTACATCTCAAAGAGTGTGAGTTCCGGTTCAATTACCGGAACGAAAATATCTATAGGGTTCTGTTAAAACTGCTGAGAAAAAACCCGCTCAGCTAGTCTAGAGCCTTTTACAATATTGAGATTGAATGAGGTCTGCCTGCCACAACAATTCAGACCCGTACTTCCGGATATCCCTGTCGACGGGGAGATCGATCGAATAGACTTGACTTATAAACTCGAAAAGATTTTTTGCTTTGTCTTGTACTGGCACACCTATCTACCGGTGGGACTTATCATTAGTCGGCTCTTCAACAATCTCAATACCCTGCGCGGAGAGAACTTCGCAGAGCTCTTCTATTTGATCCAGGTTTTGCTCCAGACAGAAGGGGGTCAGGTCTTGTATTTCAACATTTCCTTAATCGACTTACTTAAATACAAAACCCCGTCCTCTATCGAAAACGGGGTTCCGTAGTCGCTCCGGCGTATAAGAAAAAATTTTACGAGACAATCAGGCGTGAATCAGAAAAGAAATTTCCCCCGCCGATTTGATAGCACTTCGGGGGAAAGGGGTCAATATACTTCTCCCCTCCATTTTCGTGACGGGAAGCTTATCAAGGGTAAAAAAAGCCGCCCAGGGGTAGGGGATTCCGGGCGGTCAGGCTCTTCTCCCGCGTGGTCGGCAACGCGGAGTTACTCCTTCGCGATTTTGCTTTTCAGTTCTTCTATGGTAAGTGGTCTGCCGTCCTGGTGGATCATGTCGGCTATGCCGATCTTTCGCTTCCGCCACATTTCCCATCGGACTTTACCGAGCACGTCTTTTTGAACATGCTCGCTCTGCGTCTCAAGCCAATCTTCATAATTCAACCTGTCCGGCACCTGGCCGTTCATTGAACCGCGGATGTCGGCGGTTCAACTCCGCCCTGACCCACCAGGAAAAAACGAAAGGCCGGTTTTTGAACCGGCCTTTTTTATGCGCTGATCATGGAGGCCACTAAACGCAATCAGGCTTTCATATAGTGACACTAAAAGAAAATTTACTTGCGTTTGGTGTCATTTTAGGCGTATATCCAGGCCGAAATGAATCAAACCCCGATCAAAACCAGAAGCTTCTGGATCGAAAAAATTCAAAAAGAATGGAGACGTCCGATCCTATGGCTTTCCGGCGTTCGGCGCGTCGGGAAAACCGTTCTGTGCCAGAGCATCGAAGGCGTGGAGTATTTTGACTGCGAACTCCCCGCCACCCGGCGCATGATGGCGGACCCGGAAAGTTTCCTGAAAAGTCACAGGCGCAGGCGCATCATCCTGGACGAGATTCATCGCCTCGGAAACCCGTCGGAGTTCCTGAAAATTGCCGCGGATCATTATCCCGACGTCAGGATCATTGCCACGGGATCGTCAACCCTGGGCGCGTCTATGCGTTTCCGGGACACCCTGGCCGGCAGGAAGACAGATCTCTGGCTGACGCCGATGACCTCTTTCGATCTGGAGGATTTTGAAAACACGGATTTGAAGCATCGATTCCTCAACGGAGGTCTGCCGCCTTTTTTCATTGAAGAGAAACTGCCGGAAAAGTGGTTCCAGGAGTGGATCGACGCATACTGGGCTAAGGACATCCAGGAACTTTTCAGGCTGGAGCGGCGCTATTCCTTCCAGCGGTTCGTGGAGCTTCTCATGGCCAAGAGCGGCGGAATATTCGAAGCCGCCCGTTTTGCAAGTCCCTGCGAGGTGAGTCGACCGACCATAACAAATTATCTCTCTGTTCTTGAATCAACCTTTATCGTCCATGTCGTGAGGCCCTTCAGCTCCCACAAGCCGACGGAAATCGTTTCGGCGGCGCGTGTATATGGTTTCGACACAGGGTTTGTCTGTTATTTCAGGGGATGGCATGAATTACGGCAGGACGATCTGGGCCCTCTCTGGGAACATTACGTCTTGAACGAAATGCACGCCCGTTTCCAGAGCCGCCGGATCAACTACTGGCGGGATAAGAGAGGGCATGAAGTGGATTTTGTGATCGCCGGCAGGAAAAGAAAGCCGGTCGCGATAGAGTGCAAGTGGTCTGCCGAGAATTTCGACCCCTCGGGTATGCAGGCTTTCAGAAAAATATACAGAGACGGGGACAACTTTCTCGTTGCCAATGACATCGGGAAAGCCTACCGTCGATCTTACGGAAGTCTTGAAGTAAGGTTTGTGAACTTGAAAGAACTGATCGATTCACTTTCTTCCGGCGGTTCAATCCCGCCCTGACCCACCAAGGATATCAAGGCTTTCGCAATAGTGAAGGCGGGATAATCAATAAGGAAAATGCTTTCAGGATTTCATCATCTTGAAAGCCTTTTCTGTCAATGGTTGTATGATTCGGTATAAGTCTAACCTCACCGGAAAATTTTTTTCTCTCCCCACTCTCTCCCCATTTTTAAATTTTCCGGGCTGACGACGGCAGGCAGATATAATTGCCAAAAAATACCCGGCCATCTGGCCGGGTGGTGTCATTTTCCAATATTTAAACGGCTATTTCACTTTGATTCTTTGTGTTTGACTTCGCGCTCCTTCCTCCGTTGCCAGCTACCCCATCCGTAAACTCCAACCAAACTGCCAAGCGCCATGATAATCGCGGCTATCCCTTCTATGGGCCTTCCCAGGTGAGCCAGATAAGTGCCAGATCCGATTGCAGACATGGCTATAACAAAACCAAGAATTGCCCCCAGCTTGCTCTGCTTAATATCGGCACTAATAGCTTCTTTTTCGAGCTCCTGACGATGGCGCATTTGTTCTTCCGCCATAGTAATAATTCTTTCTGCTGCGCCGGGGACTATCTTGTCATAACGGTCAAGGTCATCAGGGCGGGGCAAGGGGCCACGACTCGACCGACGGGAGTAAACCCTGGGACCGGGTGAGCCGTTATGGAAAGTGGCAGGAGACCATCGGCGAAAACATCAGCTATGGAAGCGATGATGCGAAAATGGTCGTCATGGGTCTCGTCATCGACGATGGCGTCCCGGACCGCGGCCACAGGAAGAACATCTACAACCCTCAATTCCATGTGGCTGGCATCGCCTGCGGACCCCACGCATCATTCAGGACGATGTGCGTGATCACATTTGCCGGTGGATATGAAGATCATCCGTGAATGCTTCCTTGGGTAGAATAAACTCCGGGGGATGAGCGGCCAGGCTTCAAATGATCAACAGGTAAAAGAAAGGGGGCGCAGCCGGATGCTGCAGCCCCCTTTTTCATCTGACCTTTCCGCCGGAAAGGGCCCCTCAGCAGGGATTCCCCCCGCATCAGGCCCCGGTTCCCTCGACCGTCAGGATCCGGTAGTCCACGACCGTGGCCCCTTTCTCGTAGACGAGCACGGGGTTGAGATCGATCTGGTCGATCTCAGGATGGTCCATGACGAGCTTCGACAGGGCTTTCATGACGCTGACGAGAGCCTTGAGGTCCTTCGGCTTTTGCCCCCGGGCACCGGCCAGCACCGGATAGCCCGTGATTCCCCGGATCATCTCCGTGAACTCTTTTTCCTTCGCGGGCAGCAGACAGAACTGGACGTCTTTATAAATTTCCGTGAAGATCCCGCCGAGTCCGAACATCATGGCCGGCCCGTACTGGGGATCGGTGATAACGCCGATGATGACCTCAGCGCCTCCCGGCTTTGCCATGGGGGAGACGGTGACGCCGTCGAGCTTCGCCTTTTTGACCTTCGCCTTGACCGATCTCATCAGGGCCCCGAAGGCCTTCACGACGTCTTTCCTCTCCACGTTGAGACGCACGCCGCCCACATCGGTCTTGTGCGAGATATCGGCCGAGGCGATCTTGAGGGCAACGGGTTTCCCGAATTTCTTCGCGAAGGCTGCCGCTTCCTTCACCGTCACGGCAAGTTTTGCATCCACGGCGGGGATCTTGTATTTTTTCAAAAGCTTTACCGCCTCGGGCGCCGGCATCAGGGCCGGTGCGGAAGCGTGGCCCTTTTCCGCCCTTTTCGCCTTCGCTTCATCGAAGGCGAAGAACTGGGCCAGGGCCCTGACACCCCGCTCTGGCGTGGGAAAGACGGGAATCCCCTTCTTGTGCATGAGGGCTACCTCCTCCCGCTCCACGTCGGCGCCGCCGCAGAAGACGACAAGTTCCCCCTTGCCCGTGACGATGTCGGAGGCCCCGTGGATCGGGTCGCCGAAGATCACGACGGAAGTGTCATAATCGGATTTTGCCGTCTCGATGGACCGCGAATAGAGCGTGGGATCTGTGATCGCATCGCCGGTGAGGTCAATGGGGTTGCTCACCCCGCAGTGGGCGGGAAGGAACGCCCGCAGCTTTTCTTTCAGTGCCTGAGACGGTGCGGGCGATTCAAGTCCGTATTTTTCCGCCTCGTCGATGGCGAGGATCGCCGCACCCCCGGAGCTCGAGATGTGGAGAAGACGTTTTCCTTCCGGTTTTTCCATGTAGGCCAGCGCCTTGGAAAAGTCATAGAGCTCCTCAAGGTTATCGGCCCGGTAAACTTTATATCGCCTGAATATGGCGTTATAGATCTCGTCGCTTCCCGCCAGGGACTTCGTGTGGCTCTCCGCCGCGACTTTGCCCCGGGCTGTGCGCCCCGCCTTCAGGATCACGACAGGCTTGGCGGCCTTCGACAGGGATTCCATGAATACATAGGGCCGCTTCACGCCCTCCACGTAGAGGGCGATGACCTTTGTGGCGGGGTCTTCGTTGAAGTACTGGATGCAATCGGACTCGTCCACGTCGGCGCGGTTTCCGAGGCTCACGAAGGCGCTGAAACCGAGGTGTTCCTGACTTGCCCAGTCGATGAGGGCCGCCCCGACGGTGCCGCTCTGGCAGACGAAGGCGATCCTGCCCCTTGTCGTGATGAGCGGCCAGGAGGCGCAGAGATTCGAGTAGGGACTGTTGACCCCCTGGCAGTTGGGTCCGATGACCCTGACACCATACTGCTTGGCCTTCGCGGCGAGCTCTGCCTGGAGTTTCTCCCCCTCCTCGCCCGCCTCGGCAAACCCTCCGGTAACGACGACGGCGGCCTTCACCCCGGCCCTGCCGCACTCCTCGATGGCCCCCGCGACCATCCTCGAGGGTATGAGAAAGACGGCGAGATCCGCCGGCGAGGGGGTGGATGCGATGTCTTTGTATACCTTCAGCCCCAGGATTTCATCGGCCTTGGGGTTGATGGGATAGATGGGCCCCTGGAGGCCTGCGTTGATCAGGTTGTAAAGGACATCGTAGCCGAGTTTCCCGGGCGTGTTCGATGCCCCGATAAGGGCGACGCTCTTCGGCTTGAAGATGGCATCAAGCTGGCTGATGAGACTCATATACTCCTCCTTTTTCAAGGTTAATAACGGGGTGACAGATAGGCGGGTTGCCCGGTAGGGGCGGGTTATTTTCTATCACAGCCTGGCCCCATTTTCTACGGGGAAGTTTCGATGCCCGAAAGCAACAAGGGTTTGACCTTTGGGAGCCTGCCGGGTTATCCTGTCCGGGAAGACCCATCAGGAGTAGGAATGAGAATTCTCATACGAGGCGGAAGTATCGCGGCAGGCTTCGGTGTCACCCGGAGCTACGTTGATATCTTGCGGGATCACTACGCCCCTGAAGGGATTGAAGTCATCAACCGTTCCAGGATCGGGGAAACCTCCTTCGAGGGCATGGGGTCCTTCGGGGAGGATATCGAACCCTTCCATCCGGAAATCCTGATCCTGCACTTCGGCATCGACGACGCCTTCTCCGCCGTCCACCGCTCCGAATTCAAGGAGAACCTGGTGCACATCGTGCGGCTTGCGCGGGAGCGGTTCGATCCTTTGGTCATCCTTCTTTCCTCCCATAGTTTCGATGATCCCCACGAGATGGAGGCCGTCGGCATCTATAACCGCACGATCCGGGAGGTGGCTACCGACCTTTATTGTGAGATGCTCCCCCTTCACACTTACTGGGCGGGTTATCTTCTGGGGAGGAAACTTTCGAGCGCGGACTTCCTTCAAAAGGATGCCCGCTACCCGAACGAGAAGGGACATGAAATTTACGCCGAAGCGATTATTCAGAAACTGGATCGCCTGATCAAAGGCTGAGTGCCGGCAGGTTGCGGAAGATGAGGCCGCGATGTGTCACGATCCACTGAAATCAAATTCGAACACACCGGAGCAGTTCCCGTCTTCGAACATCAGACACCTTTCGATCTGAGGCGAAAGCCGATATTTCAATCCGAGACAGTCCAGCCAGCACCGAAGCCTGTAGATCACGCCACACTCATAACCGTCAATCGCCCCTATCCTCTTCATGCCCTTGAAGGCAAAGCAGTTACCCGGCTCGAAATCCCAGCGAAGGGTGTTCTCCTTCGGGAAGGTAATCTTAATCGCCATGAAATCCGGGATGAATAAGCGGGAAACGGCACCGAAAAAGTCCTGAAGCTCCCCCTCATTTTCAATGTTCGGTTTCTCCATGCCGAGGGATTTCTTCATCCTTTCTATTTCCATCGGGGCGAGCGATCGGATGGCCGCTTTATTGAGTTCGCTCGCCTTTTCGATACCGAAGGCCTTGTAACAGTGGAAAAACCACATGCCGTCGTGCGTCATCCAGCAGCGGTTGAGGAGATCGGCGATTTCCTCCCCGGTCATTTCGTTCATCGTTCTGCACCATCGGGCCCCGGGCATACTCCCCTCCTTGATCATCCTGTCGATTTTTTCAAATGGACATTCCCCTTTTCAAAGTATTACTGAATGAAAAGAGATTTTTTTCAAGCACAATTTTAATCTTTACCCTTTGTTTTCGTTGTTCGATGATCTGGCAAAGAATCTCCCTGCAGGAACTCTTTTCCCCTTGCCATCATCCGCCTGATTGTCTATATAGAAAGCTCTCAAAAAATCAGCAAGCCACTCAAACGGTCAGGAACGGGAGGTTAAGCTATGAGGTTTCGAAAGGCGGGAAAGATCGTGGACAACCTGTGGTACCTCGGCCGCGGGGAATCGGGCACATACTACCTCAAGGGGAAAAACGGTGCCATCATGATCAACGGGGGGCTGAGCTATATCCTCCCCGATGTCCTCAAGCAGATGAAGGAACTCGGACTCGACCCTGCAAAGGTCACAAAATTTCTCATCCTCCACTCCCATTTCGACCACGTGGGGATCGTCCCCTACTTCAAAAGGACCTACCCTGAGATCGAAGTGCTGGCCTCGGCGGCTGCCTGGAATATCTTTGCCATGCCCAAGTACATCACCGTCATGAACAGCTTCAGCCAACTGAGCGCCAAACAAGCGGGTGCGGAAGAGGCTCTCAAGGGTTACGACACGGATTGGCGCGACGACGTCACGGGTACGACCGTCAGTGAGGGGAGCAGGATCGACCTGGGCGGCTTTACGCTCAACATCCTCGAAACGCCCGGCCATACCAACTGCTCCGTCACGGCTTATGAGCCGAACCTCAAGGCTCTCTTCCCCTCCGACGCAGCGGGGATCCCTTATCGGGACCTTCTCTTCCCCTCGATGAACACCAACGCCGTCCAGTTCCTGGAAAGCCTTGAAAAGATGAAGCCCCTTTCCGTCTCGATCTTCTGCGCCGACCATTACGGCTATATCACGGGGGACGAGGCGGCGACGGTCGTTGACAAGTCCATCGAGGAGGGGCGCAAATGGAAGGTCTACCTGGAGGACTACTTCCGGAAATACAACGGCGATATCGATGCCTCCGCGAAGGCCCTGAACGAATTCTTCTACAAGGAATTCCCCGGCTACTTCATCGCGCCCGATATCCTCGAAGGGGTCTTCAAACAGATGTTCAAGTTCATCGGAAAGACGATGCAGTAAGGCAAGTTCGTCATCAACGGACATGGAAAGGGGTTGACCAATGGTCAGCCCCTTTTTTAATCCCGCATGACGGACTGCGTCAGGGCAAAGCCATGAAGCATCAAAGGACGAAGTAATAAAATGACGATATCAGCAGTGCTGCCAAGAGGATCAGGATGACGGGTCCTGTAATGTAACGGTACGCACCGTAGATGGAGCACCTGAAGTACTCGCCGGTGACGACGAAACAGACGTGCATGGGCGATACCATCATCCCCATGTAGCCGAAGGAATAGGCGCAGGCCGTCGTGGCCGCGAGTGCCCCGGTGCCGGGATCATTGCCGAGGAGGGCGAAGACGATGGGAAAGCTCGCGCCGACAAAGCCGAAGGCCACACCCGTGACCAGGCCGGCGATAAAGGGAATGACCATGATGACCGTGATCAGGGGAATCCCCGCACCGATGAGCTCATCGCGCATGAGGGTTACAAGTGTTGCCCCTACCGCGTCCAGGGGATATTTGATCACCGACGAGAAGAGCTGGATACCGACAACGAGGATCATCATGAGCCATGTGTTCCGGTCTTTGAAAAGCGCCAGGGATAGACCAAAAGACCGGGGATCGAACGTGAAGATCCAGAGAAGCGCGGCAATGAGCCCGAAGAGCATCGCCAGCAGGCTTGCCGGTGTCCCGCCGACACCGGCAAGCGGCAGAAGGGCCGAACCCAGGACGGATAGAGTGACGAGGAGCGCAATGGGTCCCATCGCCGAAAGGGCGCCGGCAGGATCGAGGGGCCCGTTTTTTGACCCTTCATCATGTCTCTTGTCAACTTTTTTCAGGATAAAGAGATACCCTCCCAGCACGGCGACAATGGTAAAGGGCATCTGGACCAGGAAGTAGGTGGCCACGGGGAGCCCCGAATACCGGATAGCCAGGATCACGCCCGGGTAGAGGGGCCACCAGTACTCCCAGATGTGGCGAAACCAGTAGTTGATAGCAACCTTGTGGTCATCATCGAGCTCGTTTTCCGAATCCACCGACGCGACGAGGGGCGCCGAGAAGAGGGCCCCTCCCGGCATGGGGAGAAGCCCGATCAGGGCGGGAATACCGGCGAGGAGAAGCCGTCTGCTCCGCAGCCATTCCTTGAGGGCCGTTATGGTCTTTTCCATCCTGCCCGATTTGCTGAGGGCTTCGGTGAAAAAGAGAAGCAGCAAGACGATGATTGTCAGCAGGTAGTTCTCCGGTCTCGCGAGATCGGCGACCTGCAGGGCAAAACCCTGCAGGCCCGTCCCCGCCCACAGGGAGAGCAACGCGGAAAAGAGGAGAATCGAGTATCCCAGATGCAAACCGGCGCGGTTCGCCAGGAGAATCCCGAGGAAAGAGAAGCCCACCTTGACGATGGCGGGCAGTGTCATGAACCCTTCAAACATCAGCGTGTAGCACCACCTTTTGCAGGCCGCTCAAAAAACGACCGGTTTTCCGGCGGACAGAGGGGAGACGCTCACCGCCTGGCCACATTCCTCAAGGTAACGCCGCGCGTATCGTACAAGAGGAACAGGATATGAACGATGATGAGGAGAACGAGGCCGCCCGCAAAGAGAT
>JAPLJU010000073.1 GCA_026388445.1 Deltaproteobacteria bacterium | reverse complement strand
CAGAAGATCAAAGATTTTTTTCTAAACACCATTGAGTTCATCAAGGACACCCGAAAGGAACTCAGGAATGTTTCGTTTCCCACGCGTCGTGAGCTGGCTTCCACTACGGTGGTGGTCATCATCTGCATCTTTTTTTTCGGCGCGTTCCTGGCTGTCGTTGACTGGTGTGTCAGTCGTGTGATGGTTTTCGTGCTGGCAAAGCTCTCATCCTAGCCCGAAGGGATACAAGGATGGACAGCGAAAAGAAGTGGTACATCATCCACACCTACTCCGGATATGAGAGGAAGGTTGCGGAAAGTCTCATGAACCGCATCCAGGCCTACGATCTGGGCGATTGCATCGGCCAGATTCTCATACCTACCGAAGATGTAGTGGAGATGAAGAGCGGGAAGAAGGTGGTCACCACCAAACTTACCTTCCCGGGATACATCCTGGTTGAGATGGACATGACCGACAAGGCCTGGCATGTCGTGCGCGGGACGCCGAAAGTTACCGGTTTCATCAGCACCGGCAAAAAGCCGACGCCCCTGACCGAACAGGAGATCAACGAGGTTGTCAACCGGGTCTCGGTGATGGCGGATCAGCCGAAGCCGAAGTTTACGTTTGACAGGGGCGACGCGGTCAAGATCATCGACGGGCCCTTCACGAACTTCGACGGCATCGTGGATGAGGTGAAGCCCGAGAAAGGCAAGCTTCGGGTGATCGTCAGCATCTTTGGACGGTCCACCCCCGTTGAGCTCGATTTCATTCAGGTGGTCGAACAGTAGAAAGTGGCGGACCGGCGCGGACGCTAACGATAGCATCGGAAGATAGGGGATTTTTATGGCAAAGAAGGTCATCGCGAATATCAAGCTTCAGATCCAAGCCGGAAAGGCGACACCGTCGCCTCCGATCGGTCCGGCCCTGGGTCAGCACGGCGTGAACATCATGGAGTTCTGCAAGGCCTATAACGCCATGACGGCCAATCAGGAAGGCATGATCATCCCGGTGGTCATCACGGTCTATGCGGACCGTTCCTTTACCTTCGTGACCAAGACACCGCCGGTGTCGGTTCTGCTGAAGCAGGCCGCCAAGATCGCCAAGGGTGCGAGCGACCCCAAGCGGGAGAAAGTGGGTACGGTGACGGCCAAGCAGGTTCGTGACATTGCGGAACTCAAGATGAACGACCTGAACGCCATCAGCGTAGAAGGAGCCATTAAGACGATTGAGGGAACGGCCCGGTCCATGGGGATCGAGGTCGTTCCGTAAGCCATAGGTTTGAGGTCTGATCATGTCCGATAATAATAGAGGAAAGAAATATCAGGAATCCAGGAATAAGGTCGTGTCGGGAAAGCGATACGCCCTGCGTGAAGCCATTGACATTCTCTTGAGCATGGGCAAGGCGAAGTTCGACGAAACCGTCGATGCAGCCATCCGTCTTGGTGTGGACCCGAAGCATGCGGACCAGATGGTCCGGGGCAGCGTGGCCCTCCCGCACGGGCTTGGAAAAGCGGTTCGAGTGCTGGTCTTCGCGAAGGGCGAAAAGGAAAAAGAAGCCCGGGATGCGGAGGCTGATTTTGTCGGCTCCGATGATCTCATGGAAAAGATCAAAGGCGGATGGCTGGATTTCGACCGGGTTGTGGCAACACCGGACATGATGGGAAGCGTCGGAAAACTGGGCAAGGTCCTGGGTCCCCGGGGACTCATGCCGAATCCCAAGGTCGGGACGGTTACTTTTGACGTGGGCAAGGTCGTCAAGGAGCTGAAAGCGGGAAAGGTGGAATTCCGGGTGGAAAAGGCGGGTATCGTCCATTCACCCTGCGGAAAGGTGTCTTTCGGTGCGGACAAGCTCTATGATAATTGCATGGCCCTGATCGAAACGGTTATCAAGCTGAAACCGGCTTCGAGTAAAGGAACTTATCTCAAAACCATTTCACTCTCCACCACGATGGGGCCAGGTGTAAAGGTGGATCCCCTGGATATCCGAAACATTTTGAAGTAGAGCCTCGTGCGTAAAATGTCTCATTAGGGAAAATTGCTTACAGAAGTCAGAGACAGCAGGTACGGGAAGTTTAAACGATCTCATCGGCCTGCCGAGACCTGGAGGGCAATCTTGACGGCCCTTTCCCGAAAGCGGGGGAAGGGGCTTTCCGGAGAGAAAGCTTTTCATGTTGAGAAGCCTGGCAGAGGGCTCACGGGCTTCGCACCACGGCGGTCATCTATTCTTCCTGTATGGCGCCCTGACTTTTCAAATCGTTCCCGATCCTCTGGTGAGGGCAGGGACCGTGAAAATTCAGAGTGAAAGGAGGTTAGGGATTGGACAAACAGACAAAAGAAAGGACCATCGCCGAGCTTCAGGACAAGCTCAAGAAGGCACAGCTTGCCGTCCTTGCAGGCTACAGCGGCATGAATGTAGAGAAAATTAACGCCCTTCGCAATGAACTCCGCAAGGCCGGCACCGAGTTCCGGGTCATCAAGAACACCCTCTTCGGGATTGCCTCGGAAAAAACGGAGTATGCCGGGCTGAAGGGTCATCTGCGAGGGCCTCTGGCCGTTGTGCTGACCTACGACGACGTCGTGGCGCCGACCAAGGTACTGAGCGAGTTTGCCAAGAAGAATGCCGAGTTGGACGTCAAGGTCGGTATGATGGGCGGGAAACTCCTGGACCGGAAACAGCTCGAGGCACTGGCGAATCTCCCCTCGAAGGAGGTGCTTCTTGCGATGCTCCTGTCCGTTTTCGTGAGCGCGCAGGCATCCATGGTCCATGTGCTTGCCGCAGTCCCGAGAAGCTTCTTGCAGGTCCTGAACGCGTATCGCCAAAAGAAAGAAAAAGAAAACTAATATACAGGAAGGAAAGGAACCATGGCAGCAAAAATGACAAAAGAAGATGTGGTCAAGTTCATTGAAGGGATGACGGTTCTCGAGCTCTCCGAGCTCGTGAAGGAACTGGAAGAGAAATTCGGTGTCTCGGCAGCCGCCCCGGTGGCGGTGGCTGCGGCGGCCCACGGCGGCGCTGCCCCGGCTGCCGCTGCAGCGGAGGAAAAGACGGAGTTCACCGTGATGCTCACCGGCTTCGGGGAACAGAAGATCCAGGTGATCAAGGAGATCAGGGCAATCACGGGCCTGGGTCTCAAGGAAGCCAAGGATCTCGTGGACGGTGTGCCGAAGCCCGCGAAGGAAGGCGTCTCCAAAGCAGAAGCCGAGGAGATCAAGAAGAAGCTTGAAGCAGTCGGCGGTACCGTGGAGATCAAATAATCAGCCTGCGGAACACTCCGGCCAGGCGGCCGTCAAAGAAATCTTAAGACGTCCCCGGCCCTCATGACGGGGGCCGGGGACCCGGGCGACACGACCCCCGAGGGGGTCGAGACCAAACCCATTCGAGGTTAAAGAACCTATGTTGGAATTTAGAAAGAATTTCAGCCGCATTCAGAAAATCATCGATATCCCCAATCTGATCGACATTCAGAAAAAGTCCTACGAGAAATTCCTTCAGCAGGAAACCCCGTTTGAAAAGAGAGGGAATTTCGGCCTTCAGGGGGCTTTTAAGAGTATCTTTCCGATTTCCGATTTCAGCGGCAAGTGTTCGCTCGAATTTGTGAGCTACAAAATCGGGGATGTTCGCTACGACGTCAAGGAGTGCCTTGCCAAGGGGCTCACCTATGCCGCACCGTTGAAAATCGTCGTGCGGCTCGTCGTGTTTGATTCCGACAGGACGAGCGAGCAGAAGATCATCCGGGACATCAAGGAACAGGAAATCTATTTCGGTGAAATTCCGCTGATGACGGAAAACGGGACGTTCATCATCAATGGGACCGAGCGTGTGATCGTCAGCCAGCTTCATCGCTCGCCCGGTATCTTCTACGATCACGACAAGGGAAAGACCCACACCAGCGGCAAGCTCCTTTACTCCGCCAGGATCATACCGATCCGGGGCTCCTGGCTGGATCTCGAATTCGACACAAAGGATCTCCTCTACGTCCGGATCGACCGTCGGCGGAAGATGCCTGTCACGATCCTCCTGAAAGCCATGGGGAACACCATGGAGGACACCCTGAACTACTTCTACAGCATCGAGAGGGTTTTTGTGGATGACCGCAAAACCCACATTCAGATCGGCGACTTCCTCCTCAACGAGAAGGCCCCCGAGGATATCGGCAAGGGCAGCGAGATCATTGTCAAGAAGGGACGGAAAATCACGAAAGCCGCCCTGAAGCGCATAGAAGAATTGAAACTGGACCGGATACCCGTCAACGATGATTATCTCATCGGGAAGGTCCTGGCCTCTCCCGTCAAGGACCCGGAATCCGGAGAGATTCTCTTCCAATGCAACCAGGAAATGACAGAGGAGAGGCTCTCACTTCTGAGGGAGAAGAAGATCAAGGAGGTCCGATTCATTCACCTTGACGAAGACCGGATGAACGCCTCCATCATGGAAACCCTCCTTATAGACCACGTGGAATCGGGGGAGGGGGCCATTATCGAGATCTACAGGAGGCTCCGCCCGAGCAACCCCCCCACGCCCGAAACGGCCCGCCGATTCTTCAAAAGCCTCTTTTTCGATCCCGATACGTACGACATCTCCGATGTGGGCCGCGCGAAGATGAATTACAAGCTTCACCTTGATGTTTCCGCCGATGTGACGATTCTTCGCAACGAGGACATCCTGGCGGCGGTGAAGTATCTTCTCAATCTCAAGAGCGGTGTGGGAGATTGCAGCGTTGACGATATCGATCACCTGGGCAACCGCAGAATCCGCTCCGTGGGAGAACTCATCGAAAATCAATACCGCATCGGGCTCATCCGGATGGAGAGAGCCATCAAGGAAAAGATGAGCCTTCAGGACGTGGAGACCATGATGCCCCATGACCTGGTGAACGCCAAACCGGTTTCGGCCGTAGTCAACGAATTTTTTGGCTCGAGCCAGCTCTCCCAGTTCATGGATCAGACGAACCCCCTTTCCGAAATCACCCACAAGCGAAGGCTCTCGGCCCTGGGTCCCGGCGGGCTCACGCGAGAGCGGGCAGGGTTTGAAGTCCGGGACGTGCACAACACGCATTACGGAAGGATCTGCCCCGTGGAGACACCGGAAGGTCCGAACATCGGGCTGATCGTCTCGCTCAGCACCTACGCCCGGGTCAATGAATTCGGGTTCATCGAAACACCGTATCGGGTTGTGGAAAAAGGGCGGGTCCTCGGCGAGATCAAATATCTGACTGCCATCGAAGAGGAAAAATTCACCATCGCGCAGGCCGACGCCGCGCTGGACAGCCGAGGCCGGTTCGAGGAGCCCATCATCTACGCCAGGAAGGGCGGCGAATTTGTAACGGTGGTGCCTGAGGAGGTCCAATTGATGGACGTCTCGCCCAACCAGCTCGTCAGCGTCGCTGCCGGCCTCATCCCCTTCCTGGAGCACGATGACGCCAACCGCGCGCTTATGGGATCCAACATGCAGCGCCAGGCCGTTCCCCTCATGAAACCGGAGATGCCCCTCATCGGGACGGGGATGGAATCCGTCGTGGCCAGGGACTCCGGCGCCGTGATCACGGCGAAGCGCTCCGGTGTCATCGAAAGTGTCGACGCTTCGAGGATCGTCATCAAGTCCGACGACGGCGAGAAAACCACCTTCGATACCGGTGTGGATATCTACAACATGACCAAATATCAGCGAACCAATCAGGACACCTGCTTCAACCACAAACCCATTGTGACCAAGGGGGAGCGGGTCAAGCGGGGCGACATCATTGCCGACGGTCCGGCCACGGATAACGGGGAGCTCGCCCTCGGCCGGAATGTCATGGTCGCCTTCATGTCCTGGGGCGGATACAACTACGAAGACTCCATCCTGGTGAGCGAGCGCATTGTCAAGGAGGACATCTACACCTCCATCCACATCGAGGAATTCGAAACGATGGCCCGGGACACGAAGCTCGGGAAAGAGGAAATCACGCGGGACATCCCCAATGTGGGCGAGGACGCGCTCAGGAATCTCGACGAGAGCGGCATTGTCCTTGTGGGCGTCTCCGTCAAGCCCGGTGATATCCTCGTCGGGAAGATCACGCCCAAGGGCGAAACCACCTTGTCGCCTGAGGAGAAGCTGCTGCGGGCCATCTTCGGCGAGAAGGCCGGCGACGTCCGTGACACCTCCCTGCGCGTTCCCCCCGGTGTGGAGGGGACGGTCATTGACGCGAAGATCTTCACCCGGAAGGGCGCGGAGAAGGATCGGCGGTCCCAGACGATTGAGGAAGACGAAACCCAGAATATCTACAAGGATCGTGATGACGAGATCCGGATCATCAACGACAGCGTCAAGAGCAAAATCGTGAAACTCCTCAAGGGCAAGGTGTCGGCCTCGAGGCTGATGGATGGGAAGAAAAAGAAGATCCTTCTCAAGAAAAACGAAGTCGTCACGGAGGATGTCCTGTCCAGGATCCCCTTCAAGTACTGGAAGGAAATCTCCCTCCTCAAGGAAGAAACCCTGGAGCAGAATCTCCGCATGATGTTTGAAAACCTCGAGCGGAAGATCGAATTGGTCGAGGCCTTCTTTAATGAAAAGGTCGACAAACTCCGCATGGGCGATGAACTGCCGCCGGGCGTCATCAAGCTCGTCAAGGTCTATGTGGCCATCAAGCGGAAGCTCTCCGTGGGTGACAAGATGGCCGGTCGCCACGGCAACAAGGGCGTTCTCTCCAGGATTCTACCCGAGGAGGATATGCCCTTCTTTGCCGACGGGAGCCCCGTGGATATCATTCTCAACCCCCTGGGCGTTCCTTCCCGAATGAACGTAGGACAAATTCTCGAGACCCACCTCGGATGGGCCGCCCGCGGCCTGGGCGAAAAGGTCAACGCCATTGTGGAAAAAAAGTTCAGTCTCGAGGGCATCAAGCGGGAGCTCAAGAGCATCTATACATCTCAGGAATTTAATAAGTACGTTGATGGTGCCAACGAACGGGAGATCCGCAGGTTCATCGGCCGGCTGAAAAAAGGCATCGCCATCGCCACACCCGTTTTCGACGGTGCGCACGAGGAGCAGATCCGGGACATGCTCAAAGCTGCGGAGCTTCCCCTGTCGGGGCAGACGATCCTCTTTGACGGCCGATCGGGTGAACCCTTTGACCAGAACGTGACCGTTGGAATGATATACATGCTGAAGCTGCATCATCTCGTGGACAACAAGATTCACGCACGCTCCATCGGACCTTACTCCCTGGTGACGCAACAGCCCCTGGGCGGAAAAGCCCAGTTCGGCGGTCAGCGACTGGGTGAGATGGAGGTCTGGGCGATGGAAGCCTATGGAGCCGCCCACACGCTGCAGGAGTTTTTGACCGTGAAGTCCGATGACGTTGTCGGCAGAACCCGGATCTACGAGGCCATCGTCAAAGGGGAGCATACCCTGGAGCCCGGATTGCCGGAATCCTTCAGCGTCCTCGTTAAGGAGCTGCAGAGCCTCTGCCTGGACGTGGAACTAATCGAGAAGGGATAAGTCATCGGGAGGGTCCCCCTCTTGCGGGAGCGGGGTTTCGAAGAAGGTTGCAACACCGAGCCGCCTGAGGCGGCCAACTTCAGCACCATAAGGAGAAACACTCAGTGGAAGACATCTACAGCTTTTTTGAAAAACCGAAGGACCCGATTCGCTTTAATGCGATGCGGATGTCCATTGCGTCCCCGGAAAGGATACTTTCCTGGTCGCACGGCGAGGTCAAGAAGCCGGAAACGATCAATTACAGGACCTTCAAGCCGGAGAGAGACGGTCTCTTCTGCGCCAAGATCTTCGGGCCGGTCAAGGATTACGAGTGTCTCTGCGGGCGTTACAAGCGGATGAAGCACCGCGGGGTGGTCTGCGAGAAGTGCGGTGTCGAGGTCATCCAGTCCAAAGTCCGCCGGGAAAGAATGGGCCACATCGCCCTGGCGGCGCCGGTGGCGCACATCTGGTTCCTCAAGAGCCTGCCGAGCCGCATCG
>JAPLJU010000145.1 GCA_026388445.1 Deltaproteobacteria bacterium | reverse complement strand
AGCAGCCGGGGTGACGACCTTATCAAGGCTGATGATCTTCTCTTCTGCCGTTTTCTTTTCGTTGAAAACATGGCCGCAGCGGTTGCATCGAACCCAAACGCCCTCTCCGCTCACCTGGGCTTCGTCGAACCGGTATTTTGTACCGCATTCCTTGCACTGGATGATCATAAAGCCCCCTCCTTTTATTCTTCTAGAACGTAAACATCGGGGAGATAACGGGCCTTTTCATCGAAATCCAGTCCGTATCCCACAACGAATCCCTGATCGAGGTCGAAGCCGACGTAATCGGAGTGAAACTCGACTTTCCGCCGGTGCTTCTTGTCGATCAGGGTGCAGAACTTCAAAGATCGGGGATTCCGCTCCAGCAGTTTTTCCTTCAGAAAGGCCAGCGTGAGACCGGTATCAATGATGTCCTCCACGATGAGCACATCCCTGCCGGTGATGGGTGTTTCAATGTCCTTCGTGATCCGGACTTTTCCCGAAGTGACGGTTGCGGAGCCATAACTGGCCAGCCGGATGAAGTCGATCGTGCAGGGGATCGTCATGGCCCGTATGAGATCCGCCATGAACATGAAGGAGCCCTTCAGCACCCCCACCACGATGAGGTCCTTTCCACTGAAGTCCCTGGAGACTTGCCCGGCAAGTGCCTTCACGCGCTCGTCGATGACATCCCTGCTGTAAAGGACCTTTTTCCTGTATCTCTCCATCGCCTGTCCCCTCGTCGAGACACACTACCCAAGAGACGAAAAATTGTCAATTTAAATCAATGCTTTCGGGCGTAGGTACCGACGAATTCCCGGAGGTTCTCGTCGATGATTTGTTCGGCCCTCCGGAGCGCCTCTCCGTCCTGAAAGACGGAGGACAGGCTCATGAAAATACGATCAAACCTCGATTTTTCGCAACCCAGGGACTCGTAGTCAATGTAACGGATCATGTACTGCGATCCGTCAAAGTAGTACTTGCCGAAACGGTTGGTGTCGAGTGAACGGAAGGGCCATTCGACCTTCAGCCGGAAGAAACGAAGGGCAATGTCCCGGAGTCGGGGATCCCTGAAACGAAGGTGGCGCGGCATCTCGCCGACGGCCTCGCCGACCAACCGGAAATACTCTTTGACGAGATCAATGTCGGTCATGACGAGCCCGAAAAGGTACCAGTCATCGATAATCTCGATGAGGGCCAGTTTCTCTTCCCTGGAGATGTAGTGATAGCTCGGGCACACATGGCCGTCGCAAAGTTCCCTGCCATAGAAGGAAACGCCCCTCAGGTCCTCACCGCC
Organism: Deltaproteobacteria bacterium; assembly: GCA_026388445.1. Taxonomy (GTDB): domain Bacteria; phylum Desulfobacterota; class Syntrophia; order Syntrophales; family UBA2192; genus JAPLJU01. Next base: position 10,914 of record JAPLJU010000145.1, on the reverse strand, counting down.
GTTCTGACGCGGGTGGAGGAGGCAACCGACCTTCGTGCCGCCGGCATCGAGAAACCCCAGGTACTCGCAGCAGTATATGACTTCGTAGAGCCTGCCTTGATCCTCCTTCTGCCTGACCTTCTCCGAGAAGAAGGACAGGTCGGCCCGTCCCCGGACGGTCACACGGAAGAGCCGGGTGCGCTGCGTCAGCCGCTTCTCGAGGGCTTCCTTTCTGCTGTCGGCGTAGTTGTAGAGCCCGCAGCAGGCCCCGCAGGATTTCTTTCCGTCGGGCTGACAGAGATGAATGAGATCTTTTTCCATGGCGTGTTCGAAAAAAAGAGGCTCCCCGATAACGCTTCAGCCCGGGCCGGCGAAAGGGAAGCCCCTGTCCTATTCCAGAACGATGGTCTTTGAGCCGTGAACGAGGATCCGGTGCTCCAGATGCAGCTTCACCGCCTTGGCCAGGACCATCCTCTCCACGTCTTTTCCCTTCATCTTCATGTCTTCCACGGAATCCCGGTGGGAGGTTCGGATGATGTCCTGGGCGATGATGGGGCCGTCATCGAGAGACTCCGTGACATAGTGGCTCGATGCCCCGATGATCTTCACACCCCTGTCGTAGGCCTGCTGGTAGGGTTTTCCCCCGGCAAAGGCCGGAAGGAAGGAGTGGTGGATATTGATGATTCGATTGGGGTACAGATCGACGAACCGGCCCGTCAGGACCTGCATGTAACGGGCAAGGACGATCAGATCAATCTTGTGTTTTTGCAGTTCCTCTAATTCTCTGGCCTCCTGCTGAGCCTTGTTTTCCGGAGTGATCGGAAAGTGGTAGAAGGGAAGACCGAAGCTCTCCGCCAGGGGTTTTGCATCCAGGTGGTTGCTGATGACGAGCGGGGTTTCGGTTCTGAATTCTCCCGTCCGGTGGCGGAATACCAGATCATAGAAACAGTACAGATGCCGGGATACAAAGATGGCCGTCCGCGCCACCCGGTCGGTGAAATGAAGATCCCATTTCATGTCGAATCGCCGGGCGAGCACATCGAAAGCCTCACCGATTTTATCTTTCTGGATGTCAAAACCGTTCAACTCCCATTCGATTCGCATGAAAAAGATCTTGTCCGTCTCCGACGTGTGCTGGGCGGCGTGGACAATATTTCCGTTGTGGTTGAAGATGAAGTTGGACACCGATGCCACGATGCCCTTCTTGTCGGGGCAGGTGAGAAGGAGGATGGCATTGCGGCTTTCCATTTTCTTATCCCTTCAAATTCCTTCGCAGATGTGTTAAATACAAAACCCTGTTTTCGGTGGAGCGGAAGTATAGGCGCAACGCCGCTGGACGTCAAGTGGAAAGGCTTACCATGACCGAGGCCATACGGGAGCGCCCCCGTGACGGCAAGACATCTTCGGAGCGAAGACCCCAGGAGGGATTCGAGCGGATGAAACTCGTGGAGAAGATAAGCCTGCCGAACCAGTTATCCGCCGAGGTCTATGACCAGTCCCGCCCCATCTCGCAGGATACGGTTAAAGTCGTCTTCATCGCGAGGGTCAAAGTTGAGGTGAAGGAGGAATATTTCGACCGGCGGGAGCACTATGAAATGACACGAAAAATGTACGGACCGGAAGTCCTTTTTGAGTATATGAACGTGAGGGCCTTTGTCCCCGTCCGGGATCGGGAAAAAGTCTTCAGAGATTTCGAGCATCACTTCAAGAAAGACTCGCTCCCCTACATTTCGAAGCCCCAATTCCCCTCCCGGTTCGTTCTGTCGAAATATCATGACATCCGGAAAAACCCCTGGAAGTATGGTCTGCTGCCGGAGCAGAAAGTGGATGCCCCCGGTGAATAGCGACTTCACCGCACACCCCCGGTGCGGACGGGCGTTCAGCGGACCATCAATGAAGTAGGAGTCCAGTATGATCATTCCTAAAGTGTCTGTGGTCGGTGCCGGTTTTGTCGGGACCATGGTTGCTCAGAGAATCGTGGAGCACGATCTTGCACAGGTTGTTCTGGTGGATATTGTTGAGGGGATGCCCCAGGGGAAGGCCCTGGATATCGCCCAGTCTGCAGGGATCGAGGGCTTTGACGCGAAGATCAGGGGGACCAATGATTTTTCGGAGATCCGCGGATCCCGGATCGTCGTGGTCACGGCGGGTTTTGCGAGACTGCCCGGCATGAGCCGGGAGGAGCTCGCCGCTAAAAACGGGCAGATCATCCAATCCGTCACGGAGAAGATCAAGACCCAGGCACCGGAATGCATCCTGCTCATGGTCACAAACCCCGTGGATGTGATGACCCAGCTTGCCTGGAAGGTCTCCGGTTTTCCCGTCCATTGCGTCATCGGCATGGGGGGTGTTCTGGACTCGGCCCGATATCAGCTCTTTCTGGCTGAGGAACTGGGGGTGGCGCCGAGGGAAATTGAAGCGCTGGTCCTGGGCGGACACGGAGACAGCATGGTGCCTGTGGGCCGCTGCACGACACTGAAAGGGGTCCCGGTCAGTCAACTTCTGAAGCCGGAGCGGCTTCGGGCCATCATCGAGCGAACAAAAAGCGGCGGGGCGGAGATCGTGGGTCTTCTCAAGACCGGAAGCGCCTTTCATGCCCCGTCCGCCGCCGTTTTCGTCATGGTCGAGGCCATCCTCCGGGACAGCAAGCGGGTCGTACCGGCCTCCACATACCTCGACGGCCAGTACGGCATCCGGGGTTGCTTCATCGGTATACCGGTCAAACTGGGTGCGGCCGGCATCGAAGGCAGATACGAGATCGAGCTGACGGCGGAAGAACGCGATGCGCTGCGCCGGTCTGCCGGGCTCGTGCAGAAAACATTCAAAGAACTTCACATCTCATGACCCTTAAGCCTCGTCGCAGGGGCGACTGGACGCCCGAAAGGAAACATGCGGGAGAAGCCCTGCTTCCGACGGCAGGCGCAAGCGCGGGAGAGGTCTGTGCTCTTTCGGGGCCGGTATCTTTCAGTGATATCCTCTCCGTTGTGGAAAAACCGAGCCGTTACATCGGTGGTGAAGTCAACGCCATCCGCAAGGACAGGGCAAAATGCCGGTTGTCCTTTGCGCTGGCCTTTCCCGATGCCTATGAGGTGGGCATGTCCCACCTGGGCCTCCAGATCCTCTACGCCATCCTGAACAGCGATCCCACCATCGTCGCGGAGCGCTTTTACGCCCCGTGGCCGGACATGGAGCGCCGCATGAGAGCGGCCGGGCTGCAGCTCGCCTCTCTGGAGTCGCGAACGGTCCTCCGGGACTTCGACATCGTGGGATTTTCACTGCAGTATGAACTCTCGTACACGAACGTCCTGAACATGCTCGACCTGGGGGGCATCCCGCTTCGGTCCGAAGACAGACGGGAAGGGGATCCCCTGGTCATCGCCGGTGGGCCCTGCGCCTTCAATCCTGCGCCCGTCGCACCCTTCTTTGACGCCATCGTTATCGGCGAGGGGGAAGAGGTCGTCCTGGAAATTGCGCGGGCCGTCCGGGCAGCGAAAGAAAGAGGCGACCGTCGGGAGAAGCGCCTGGCCATGCTATCCGAAATTGAGGGCATCTATGTTCCCGCCATTCACAGGGATACGGCGAGGATCAAAAAAAGGATCGTCATGGATCTCGATGCGTGGCGCCTGCCCGGAAAGCCCCTCGTCCCTCTCATGAACACGATTCACGACAGGGTCACCCTCGAGATTGCGCGGGGATGCACGAGAGGCTGCCGGTTCTGCCAGGCGGGGATGATCTGGCGGCCCGTGCGGGAGCGCTCTCCCGATGTCCTGCGGGTCATGGCCGAGGAGATGCTCTGCTCCACGGGCTACGACGAAATCTCCCTTCTTTCACTCAGCACAGGCGATTATTCGAAGATCGAGTACGTTCTATCCGATTTTATGAACCGGTTTTACGACAGGCGCATTGCCATCGGGCTCCCCTCTCTGAGGGTGGAAACACTCAGTCAGAAGCTCATCGAAGAGATCAGGAGAGTGAGGAAGACCAGTTTTACCCTGGCGCCCGAAGCTGGCACCCAGCGGTTGAGGGATGTCCTCAACAAAGGGAACACGGAGCAGGATCTCCTTGAAACGGCGAGGCGCGTCTTCGAAGCGGGATGGAGGTCCGTCAAACTATATTTCATGATCGGCATCCCGGGGGAACGGGAAGAGGACCTGGAGGGGATCGCGGACCTCGCCTTGAAGGTGCTCCGGGAGGGGAAGTCCCAGAAACAGGTCAATCTTGCCCTGTCCACATTTGTCCCCAAGTCCCACACCCCCTTCCAGTGGTGCCCACAGGCGGAACTGGAGGAGATCCTGGACAAGCAGCGATTCTTTAAAAAGCGCCTCACCCACCGGAATCTCCCGCTCAAATGGCACGACGGCCGGATGAGCCATCTGGAAGGCATCTTCTCGCGGGGCGACGAGCGGCTTGCCGCGCTTGTCGAAAAGGCCTACCGCCTGGGCTGCCGGTTTGACGGCTGGAGCGACGCTTTCAATTTCGACAGCTGGCAGAAGGCCCTGGAGGAGACCGGCATCCGCGCGGCAGACTACCTCCGGAACCGCTGGGTTGATGAGCCCCTGCCGTGGGCAGGGGTGGACTGCGGCCTTTCCAGGGATTTTCTCCTGGCGGAGTATCAGAAAGCACGCACGGGCTCTCTCACCCCGGACTGCCGGACTGCGGAATGCCAGGCCTGCGGGGTCTGTGATTTTGACTCCATCGAGATCATCAGAGCAAAGGAGCCGGAAGAAAGGATCGTCAAATCGGAGGAAATCCAGAAAAAAGCTGGAGGCCCGGCCGGCGGGAAATGGCGGCTCAAGTTCATAAAGGGCGGAGATGCGAGATTTCTCTCGCACCTGGAAATAGCCTCGGCCCTCATCCGGGCGATCAGGCAGGGCGGTGTGCCCCTTTTGTACTCCGAGGGTTTTCGTCCCCATTCCAGGCTTTCATTCGGTCACGCCACCGCCGTGGGGATGGAGAGCGTCGGGGAATACGCCGACCTGCATGTTGCAGATACCCGCCTGGAGGCCCCGGAGAATCTTTGCCGGAGGATCAACGCGAGGCTTCCTTCCGGTCTTTCCGTGGAGAGCATACGGGAGGTCTTCCCCGGCGATCGGGAACTTCTCAAGAATATCAGAGGCTTTGAATACGAGATCCGGTTGCCTGACGGCCTTGCCGGAAATCGCCTTCATGATCTCGAGGAAAGGATCGGGGAATTTCTCGGGAAAGCGGAGTGTATTGTGAGCCGCCATGAGAGGGACAGGACCCGTCAGAAAAATATACGGCCCTATGTCGGGCGCCTTTTCATGGACCGGCAAGTCCGCAAAATCTTTCTCCTTCTCCTTCAGGCAGAGGGGGGAACAGCCAGGCCCATGGAGATCCTGACCCATGTTCTCGGCCTGGAGGAGTCAGAGGCGAGACGCTCCAGGGTGATCAAAAAGGGCACCCTCTTCGACGATAAAATTTGTTGACAAATTCAAATAATTTTCTATAATTCGATCTTTCAATTCCTTGAAAAGGACGCGTGTTATGTACGCCGTGATCAAGACGGGTGGAAAACAGTATAAAGTAGCCGAGGGCGATTTCCTGAAGATCGAGAAAATCGAGGGCCAGGCTGGAGCGGAGGTCATCTTTGATGAGGTCCTCCTGGTTTCTAAAGACGACGCGACCGAGGTGGGGAAACCCTTTGTAGAAAAAGCGAAAGTGGTCGGGGAGATTATCGCCCAGACGAAGGGTCCCAAGCTCATGGTCTTCAAGATGAAGAAAAGAAAAGGTTTTCACAAGAAAAAGGGCCACCGCCAGGAACTGACCCGCGTGAGAATCAAGGCAATTTCGGTATAATCGGAGGATCCGATGGCTCATAAGAAAGGACAAGGAAGTACCCGCAACGGCAGGGACAGCAACTCCCAGCGCCGCGGTGTGAAGATCTTCAGCGGTCAGGAAGTCCAGGCCGGTGCGATCATCGTTCGTCAGCTGGGAACCAGGATTCATCCCGGCAGGAATGTGGGACTTGGAAAGGACTTTACGCTTTTTTCCAAGATCGATGGGGTCGTGAAATACGAGAGGATGGGAAAAGATCGAAAGAAGGTCAGTGTTTACGCCTCCTGAAAAAGGGTCTTCGTTCCCAGGCTAAAATTCGCTCAGTACAGATTTTCAGCACGTGTCGTCTCAAAAGTCAGGCATATTCGGATATCCAGGGTGTTGATCCCGTGCACAGCATGGTGGATGAACACCTTTTTTTTGCACTCTTTTCGTTGCCGTAAGCTGAGCTTCGGATGTCGTCGTTGACACCGCCCGGACTTACAGCGAGACTGGGCGATTTTTTTCAATGAAAAGGAGGAGTTTTTAAAATGGCCGAGCGAGAAGTGGGGACGGTTAAGTGGTTCGACAACAAGAAGGGTTACGGTTTTATCTCGCGTGAGTCAGGGGGGGATGTTTTTGTGCATTACTCCGCCATCGATGGCGACGGTTTCAGGAGTTTGAAAGAGGGCGATCGCGTCGAGTTTTCGATCAAGCAGGACAATAAGGGTCAGGCTGCGGCAGAGGTCAAGAGACTCTAACGCGCGTTCATTGATTCATGTCAGGCGGATCGATCGGGTGACACCCGGTCATTGCGATTTCATCATCAGCCGTCGGGGCCTTCGACGTTTCAGGTCTTCGGCTTGATCAATCGGGAAACCTTGAGCAGAGGACTGTACGGGCCGTTTGTGTGCATCCGTCTGAAAGGTTCATTCGCATTTTTTCGCACCTTCAATTGTCTTTCCAAAAGCCCTCATCTTGTCGCGAGGGCTTTCTTTATGGCTGCACGAGCCGGAGTCCGGAAGGGATTTCAAAGGCATGAAGTTCATCGACGAGGCAAAGATATTTGTGAAAGGGGGCGACGGTGGGAGAGGCTGCGTGAGCTTCAGGCGGGAGAAGTACGTCCCCAGGGGCGGACCCGACGGGGGTGACGGCGGCAAGGGCGGAGACATGGTCATCACGGCCTCCCGAAGCCACCACACGCTTCTGGATATGAAGTATAATCAGCATCACATGGCCGAAAGGGGGTCCCATGGGGAGGGGAGCAACCGGACAGGCCGCAGCGGCCGTGATATGGAGATCCTCGTTCCCGTCGGGACGGTCATCCGGGATGCTGAAACAGGAGAGGCCCTTGCGGACCTGACGGAGGAAGGTGAGAGATATATCGTGGCGCGAGGGGGTATCGGTGGCCGGGGAAACGCCCGCTTTGTCACCCCGACCCGCAGAGCGCCGCGCTATGCCGATGCGGGAAGAGCGGGAGAGGAACACTGGGTCCAGATGGAGCTCAAACTTCTGGCGGATGTGGGGATCATCGGTCTTCCCAACGCGGGGAAGTCAACACTCATCTCGAGGGTCTCCGCGGCACGGCCCAGAATCGCCGACTATCCCTTCACGACCCTTGTTCCCAATCTCGGTGTCGTCCGCTACAGTGAAGACCGGTCCTTTGTGATTGCCGATATCCCGGGTCTCATCGAGGGGGCCCATGCGGGAACGGGTCTGGGGACAAGGTTTTTGCGTCACATCGAAAGGACGACATTGCTGCTGCACCTGATCGACATCTCCCAGGAGCCTCCGGCAAAGGCCTGGAAGAATTTCGAAACGGTCAATCGAGAACTTGCCCTCTACGGCGCCCGTCTGAAGGAGAAACCACAGATCGTGGCGCTCACAAAGACGGACCTCCCCGCCACCCGCGAGAAAATGCAAAAAGTCATTGACATCTTTCGGAAAAAGGACATAAAGGTGTTCCCCGTCTCCGCGGTGACAGGAGAGGGCATCAAGGCGCTGATGGCGGAAATGGTCAAGAAACTCGAAGACAGAGGTCTCTGGTCAAAATGAGCCAGACGAGGAAACAGATCGTCTCCAATGTGAGGAAGGCCCTGATCAAGATCGGCACCGGCGTCCTGGCCGGAACCGACGGTCTGGACCTCAGCATCGTAGAGCAACTCGTCGATGAGATGGTGGAACTGCGAGCCGGAGGGATGCAGATCGTGATCGTCACCTCCGGTGCCATCGCTTCAGGCAAGCATCGCATGGGGATTACCGGTAAACTCAAGAGCATGCCCCAGAAACAGGCCTGTGCCGCCATCGGCCAGGGAAGGCTCATGCGGATTTATTCCAATGCCTTCGGCCGGCACAGTGTCTACGTTGCCCAGATTCTGCTCACCATGAGCGACCTGACGGACCGCGCGAGGTACATCAACATCCGCAACACCCTCTCGACGCTGATGGACTGGAATATCGTTCCCATCATCAATGAAAATGACACGGTTTCCGTGGACGAGATCAAGTTCGGCGACAACGATCACCTGGCGGCCATGATTGCCAATGTCATTCGGGCGGACATCCTCATCAACCTCACCAACACGGAGGGGCTTTTCGACCGGAACCCCGTCGGTAAACAGCGGGCCAGGCTGATCAAGATCGTGCACGAGATTACTGACGAGATCGAATCCATGGCGACGGCTGAGGCCGACCCCGTGGGTATGGGCGGTATGCGCAGCAAGGTCATCGCTGCCCGGAAGGTCACGGCCTGCGGGATTCCCTACATCATCGCGAGGGGCAAGACGAAAGGGATCCTGGCGGATGTCTTTGCGGGGAAGGAAAAGGGCACCCTCTTTCTACCTTCGGCAGAGCCCATGACCAGCCGTGAATACTGGATCGCTTTCACCTTGCGATCGCGGGGGAAGCTCATTCTGGACGACGGCGCTAAAAATGCCATCGTCACCCAGGGCAAGAGTCTGCTTCCCTCGGGGATCACGAAAGTGGAGGGAGACTTCGAAGTGGGCGACCCCGTCATCTGCATCGGAACCGACGGGAAGGCCTTTGCGAAGGGATTGGTCAATTACGGTTCGAAAGACCTCGTCAAGATCCAGGGCTTGAAAACCGCCAAGATCATGCAGGTCCTCGGTTACAAGGACTACGACGAAGTAATTCACCGTGACAACATGGCCGTGGCGAAGGGCTCCAGGAAGACCTGAGAGACGAAGCGCCTTTTCCCTGCTTCCCTACCAGAGAAAGGACGGCTCCACACGACCCGCCGGATCGAATCGCACACCCTCCAGCTCGAGGAGGGCTTTTTTCATTTTCAACCCGCCCTGGAATCCCCCCAGCTCACCGTTTGACCTCACGGCCCGATGGCAGGGGATGAGCAGGGGAAAGGGGTTCGCGGCAAGGGCCGATCCGACGGCCCTCGCGCCTTTCGGCTGTCCCACGCGTACGGCAACTTTTCCGTAGGTGCTCGCCTTGCCTCGCGGGATCTTCCGCTCTTCCAAAAGGACGCGCCTCTGAAAATCCGTGCATGCCTCGAGGTTCAAAACGGAGAGATTGTATTCGAATACCCGCCCCTGGAGCATCCGGCGGATGCCTTCGAGGATCAACTCCGAGGTCTCGCAGGATTGCCGTTTTGAGCCGGGGAGGTCCTGACGGATGTGATCCGCCATGGAAGTGTCTTTGGTCGGCAGAAACACCTTCAGGACTTTGAAGACCCCGCCCCTTTCCGTCCAGGCAAGACCCACCCTTCCGAAAGGGGAGTCGGTCAGATCAAAGGAAACAGATTCTCTCGCCATAGAAAAACTCGCTCCTTCGACAAACGAGAAGGCCAGACAGACAAAACAGATAAAGCGATCGTCATGATCCTTTAGTGTTGAAAAAGAAGAACACCTTGGATAATAATAAATTCCGGTTTCAATTTCCATCCTGAAGATAAAATATTCCATACGCCCGACGTGGGAAAGGAAGGCCATTTTGCGGTTCACCACTTTCTTCGGGGCACGGGGAAAGGTTGCCGCGGGCGCAGCCCTGGGGCTACTGACGTGGTTGATCGTCCTTGTGTTCTATTTTACTCAGACCCTGGAGCCCTTCGAGCTCAAGGCCTACGACCGGCTCTGTCAGATGGGTCTTGCCGGAGACAGGGCCCCGGCGGATATCGTTCTGGTAACGGTGGACCAGGGGAGCCTCGATGCCGCCCAAAAGGCCGACCGCTCCGGACGCCCTCCCGTTCTCTACTCATCCATGGTACCCCCGATCCGGATTCTCGCGGAGGGTGCCCAGGGTTTCGGCAACGTGAAGATCTCACCCGATCCGGACGGCACCTACCGTCGCGTCCCCTTGGCCTTCCGCTACGGCGACCTGTGGATTCCGGCACTCGGGCTTGCCGTCTTTCGCCACATTCAAAAAGGGGAGGGGGCCATCCTCGAGGGAAAAGCCCTGAAACTCGATTCGATCGATGTTCCCCTGGATGCAGACGGGAATTTTCTCGTCACCTTTTATGCCGCTGGGGATGAATACCCGAGATATTCCGCCTTCAACGTCATCCAGTCCTTTGTCGCCCGTCAGGAGGGAGGGACGCCCCTCTATCCGCCGGAGGCCTTCAAGGACAAGATCATCTTCGTAGGCTTCACGGCCCCGGGGCTCTTCGATCTGAAATCCACGCCGGTGAGTTCCATCTATCCGGGGATGGCGATCCATGCCACGGTCGTGGCCAACCTGCTCCAGAAGGATTTCCGGGTACGGATTTCGCGCCCCGTCGTTTTTGCCTTTGCCGCGGCGGTGGCGATCCTGACGGGTATCACGGTAATGCTGGCCTCGGGCTACATGCAGCTTTTGCTCACGGTCCTTCTCTATACCGGCGCACTGATCGCTTTTATCGCCGTGGCCTTCCGTCAGGCCGTCTGGGTGGATGCCGTGATGATGCTGATGTCCCTGGGATTTGCCTTTGCCATATCCACGGCGTTCAGCTATGCCACGGAGGGGCGTCAGAAACGGCAGATCAAGCAGGCCTTCTCGCACTATATGTCTGATTTTTTGATCCAGGATCTCCTGAAGAACCCGGAGAAACTCCGTCTCGGCGGCGAGCGGCAGGTACTCACGGTTTTTTTCTCCGATCTGGCCGGTTTTACGTCGCTTTCGGAGAAACTCAACCCGGAAGAGGTGGTCACGCTC
>JAPLJU010000288.1 GCA_026388445.1 Deltaproteobacteria bacterium | reverse complement strand
CACAGGGAATCTCGGAAAACCGATTAGCTATGAGCAAGCCGATACGAGTGGGGGTGGTGGGTATAGGCCACCTGGGAAACTACCACCTGCAGAAATACAAACTCCTGCCTGACGTGGAGATCCTCGGTGTGGCCGATGTCCTGCAAGATCGCTCCAAAAAAGCGGCTGCCCTTTATGACTGCAAGGCGTTCACCGATCACAAAGAGCTCATCGGAAAGGTTGACGCGGTCAGCATTACGGTACCCACCCAGTTTCACCATTCCGTCGCGAAGGATTTCCTCGCAGCGGGAATTGATGTCCTTTTGGAGAAACCGATGACCGTCACGCTCGAAGAGGCAGACGATCTGATGGATGTCGCCGTGCAAAAAGGCGCCATCCTCCAGATCGGATTTGTGGAGCGATTCAACCCGGCCGTCACAGCGCTTGAGAAGGTCATCGAGCGACCCATGTTCGTCGAATCCCATCGTCTCCACCCCTTCATCGAACGCGGCACCGACGTCGATGTTGTTCTCGATTTGATGATTCACGATCTGGACATCATCCTTCATTTTGTGAAATCTCCCGTGAAGGCTGTTGAGGCCGTCGGTGTATCCGTCCTCTCCGATAAGGTTGATATTTCAAACGTGCGCGTGGTCTTCGAAAACGGCTGCGTGGCCAACATCACGGCAAGCCGTATCACATTGAAGAACATGCAGAAAATAAGGTTCTTCGGCCTGGAGGGGTACCACTCCGTGGACTTCGAGAAAAGGGAGCTGGTTTCCCTGAGCAAAACACAGGGATCCGATGGTAAGGTCAGAATCGGCTACAACGATGTCGAGGTCATTCCCTGCGATCCTCTCGAGGAGGAAATAAAGGCCTTCATGCATTCCGTAGAGACCAGAACACCCCCGCTGGTATCCGGGTGGGAAGGACGAAAATCCCTGGAACTGGCCGTCAACATCGTCACACAGATGAAAACGGGAAGCGAGCTGATACCATGATGATCCCGATGGTCGATCTCCGCAGACAGTACGAAGGCATGAAGAGGGAAATCGATGCCGCCATTCAGGAGGTTCTCGACAAAACCCAGTTCATCCTGGGACCGAATGTCGCTGAGCTGGAGTGTGAGATCGCGGGCTATCAAGGTATTCCTCATGCGATCGGTGTTGCCAGCGGAACCGATGCGCTGCTCCTTGCCCTCCGGGCATGCGACATCCAGCCGGGCGACGAGGTCATCACGACTCCCTTCACCTTCATCGCGACGGCAGAGGTCATTGCCATTCTCCAGGCAAAACCGATCTTTGTCGACATCGACGACAAGACCTACAATATCAACCCTTCCCTGATCGAAAAAAAGATCACGTCAAGGACCCGGACGATCATCCCCGTGCATCTCTTCGGTCACCCTGTGGACATGGATGCCATCATGGACATCAGCAGGCGTCACGGTCTTACAGTCATCGAAGACTGTGCGCAAGCCTTCGGCGCAAAATACCGGGGACAGAGAGTGGGCTCGATCGGTGATTTCGGCTGCTTCAGCTTTTTCCCCAGCAAGAACCTCGCCTGTTACGGAGATGGCGGGATGGTGATCACACGGGATCAGGGCATGGCTCAAAAAATAAGGTTTCTCCGAAATCATGGCAGCCGGATCAAATACCATCATGACTTGCTTGGATATAACAGCCGGCTGGACGAAATCCAGGCGGCCATCCTGAGGGTTAAATTGCGCAGAATTGAAGAATGGAACGATGGCCGCAGAAGAGCCGCCGATCTTTACAGAACCTTCATCCGCCGGGAAGACATCATCCTTCCTTCCGAGGGAACGGATTGCCGACATGTCTATCACCAGTTCACCATCCG
>JAPLJU010000278.1 GCA_026388445.1 Deltaproteobacteria bacterium | reverse complement strand
GATATTTGTCTTGACATTAGACGGCTTTATTGCTAGTCATTCTCCGGTTATTTTCGGCATGAAAAGAGTATGTAGGCACGTAGCTCAGGGGGAGAGCGCCATCTTGACGCGGTGGATGTCCAGGGTTCAAATCCCTGCGTGCCTACCATTTTTTATGACGTGAGCAGGCGGGAAGCTAAAGGGCATCGGAGCAGCGATTGTCGATGATGCCCTTTCTTTAATCAGCCTGCTTTTTTGGTCATTTGGTGGATACCCATGGAAAAGATCGAAGTTAAATTCGCCGATGGAAAAACGTCGTCTTTCCCGGCCGGGACGGCGGTCAGGGACGTCATCGCTACGTGGCGGAAGGAGCTCCACAAGAGCGCCGTTGCCGCAAAAGTCAACGGGGACATGCTGGATTTGAGTCGTTCCCTGGACAAAGGCGGAACCCTGGAGGTGATTGATGTCCAGACACCCGAGGGGCTCGGGATCCTGCGCCACAGCATCTCTCATGTAATGGCGCACGCCGTTCAGGACACCTTCAAAGGGGTGAAAGTAACCATCGGGCCCTCCATCGAAGACGGGTTCTATTACGATTTTGACTACGAGACGACCTTCACGCCCGAGGACCTGAAGAAGATTGAAGAGCGCATGAAAGAGATTGTTTCCCAGGACCTTTCCTTTGTCCGCCGGGAGGTTTCGAGGAAGGAGGCCGTTGATCTCTTCAAAAAGAAGGGGGAGTCCTACAAGGTCGAGTTGATCAACGACCTGCCGGGGGACGTGAAGATGGTCAGCCTTTACACGGAGGGTGAATTCACGGACCTCTGTCGGGGCCCCCACATTCCTTCGACGGGCATCATCAAGGCCTTCAAGCTCATGAATGTCGCCGGGGCCTACTGGAGAGGCGACGAAAAGAACAAGATGCTCCAGCGGATCTACGGGACCGGATTTGCTACGGAAAAAGATCTGGATGAATACCTGCGGATGATCGAGGAAGCCAAGAGAAGGGATCACCGGAGACTGGGCCGCGAACTCGACCTCTTCCAGATCAGCGAGGAGGTGGGCCCCGGACTCATCATCTGGCATCCCAAGGGGGCACTCCTTCGGACCCTGATCGAAGACTGGGAACGGAAGGAACATCTCAAGCGGGGTTACGATATCGTGATGGGTCCCCAGATTTTGCGGGAGCATATGTGGATCCGCTCAGGGCATATGGACCACTACAAGCAGTTCATGTACTTCACCGAGGTCGAGGGTCAGGTGTATGGGATCAAGCCGATGAACTGCCTTGCCCATATGCTGATCTACAAGTCGAAAATACGAAGCTACAAGGACCTTCCCCTTCGTTATTTCGAGCTCGGTACCGTGCACCGGCATGAAAAAACCGGCGTGCTTCACGGTCTGCTCAGGGTCCGGCAGTTTACTCAGGATGACGCCCACATCCTGTGCACACCGGAGCAGCTCAATTCGGAAATCCGTGCCATAGCCGATTTCGTGGCCTATGCCATGAAGATATTTGGTTTCGAGTATGCTGTCGAGTTGAGTACGAGGCCGGAAAAGTCCATCGGGTCGGACACGGACTGGGACCTGGCGACGTCGGCCCTGGAGAAAGCCCTTAAAGACAATCACATGGTTTACGATATCAACGAGGGTGACGGCGCGTTCTACGGGCCGAAGATCGATTTCAAACTCAAGGACGCCCTCAAGCGGAAATGGCAGTGTGCCACCATCCAGTGTGATTTTGCCCTGCCCGAGCGCTTCGACCTGAGTTACATCGGCTCCGACGGTGAAAAACACAGGCCCGTCATGCTTCACCGGGTGATACTCGGCGCCATCGAAAGGTTTATAGGCGTCCTCATCGAGCAATATGTCGGCGCATTTCCGCTCTGGCTGTCGCCCGTCCAGGCGGTCCTTCTCACGGTGACGGACAAGCAGATACCCTATGGGGAAGACGTATACAGGAAACTCCGGGATGCCGACATCCGTGTGGAGAAAGATTTTCGCAATGAGAAGCTGGGGTTCAAGGTCCGGGAGGCGCAGTTGCAGAAGACG
>JAPLJU010000282.1 GCA_026388445.1 Deltaproteobacteria bacterium | reverse complement strand
GAACGGCTGCCTCGTCACGGATGTAGATGCCCGCCGGTTCAGAGACCTTGGCGTCTTCGAGGTCCAGGTGAGCCTCGAAGGGTCGGAGAATCTCCACGATTCCATACGGGGCAGGGGGAGCTTCAGGGCCGCCCTGAGGGGGGTTGAACGTCTCTCACGGGCTGGAAACAAGGTCAGCGCCAACGTAACGCTGTCACGGGTCAATTCGTCCTTCGTCGGTGAGACGGTGAAGATCGCCCGGGATAGCGGCTTTACCAGCATCGGGTTTTCGAGGTTGGTCCCCTGTGGAACCGGTGAGAACCTGCTCGAATACCTCCTTTCGCCGGACGAGATCCGCCGTGTATACGAGGAAATTTATTCCCTGAACAGCCCCGATTTTGAAGTCGTGTCGGGTGATCCCCTGGCCGTGACACTCAGGGGGGATGTCCAGCCGCCGGGCTGCGAGCTTACCCTGTCAGGCTGCAGTGCAGGTTTCTCCGGCGTTACCATCTCATGTGAGGGTACCGTCATGCCCTGCCGGCGAATCGGTATTTCCGTGGGAAACCTGAGAAGGAAAAGCCTCAGGCACATCTGGGCGACTTCAAAGGCTCTGTGGAAACTGAGGAACCGGGCAAGCTATAAGGGCAAATGCGGCGAATGCGCCTTGTGGCCGTCCTGCCGGGGCTGCCGTGCAGTAGCCTATGCGCACAGCAGGGCACGCGGCAGGGCAGACCTCTTCGCCGACGACCCCCAGTGCTGGCGGATCACGGGGGCAAAAGGGTAACCCATGGGGATAACAAAGGAAATATCGTAATTGCAGGCTCTACAAGGAGGGCGCAATGAGAAAATTTCTTGTCTTCTTATTCCTATCCTCTTTCCCCATCTTTCTGGTCGGTTCCCTCATGAGTGGGGAGACACAAAGCAGCGAAGGCACTGTGGGCATCGCCACCTGTAAAGCCTGTCATCCGAAATATTACGAGAGCTACGCGGCGTCCATCCATTCGAAAAAAGCAATTCCCGATTCCCCGGCCAACAAGGACGGTTGTGAAAGCTGCCACGGCCCCGGGGCCGCCCATCTGGAAAAAATGGGGTCCGGAGGCGCAGGGATCTTTATCTTCAGCAAGAAACTGGCCGATGCGGAACAGAAATCGGCGAGATGTCTCTCCTGCCACAGTGAAACCCCACGTATCAATTTCTGGGACATGGGCCGGCACAGGGCGGCAGGGATTTCCTGCGACAACTGTCACACCGTCCATTCGGGGACCCCAAAAAATCTCAAGGCACGGCAACCGGATCTTTGCTTTATCTGTCATCTGAGCATCAGAGCCCAGCAGAACAAGCAGTCGCACCACCCCATCAAGGAAGGAAAGGTAAAATGCACGGATTGCCATGATTCCCACGGCGGATTCGGGACCAAGATGATCGCGGCGAATTCCGCAAACGAACTCTGCTACAAGTGCCACGCCGAAAAAAGAGGACCCTTCTTCTGGGAGCACCCTCCCGTCGAGGAAAACTGCCTGACCTGTCATGCCCCGCACGGAAGTAATCACTCAAAGCTCCTCATAGACAAGCCGCCGAAACTCTGTCAGGCCTGCCACGACGCCGCCGGTCACCCTGGCACCCCTTACACGAGCTTTGAAACGTTCAGGGGTTCAGCCACGGGGAGTAAGAACAGGATGTTCGCGCGCGGATGCCTCAACTGCCACTCGAACATCCACGGAAGCATGGGACCTTCCACAAGAGGGCAAACCTTCGTAAGATGAGTAAGGAGGCGACATGAAGATTGCAATCTTCATCCTGACGGCCATTGTCTTCATCTCCTCCCCACTGTGTGCCTCGGCCGAGGAGAAAAAACCGGAGGAGGGGAAAACCGCCACGGGCAACGTCTCCGTGACCGGACAGTATACCGACATCGACGGCAACAGGGCGAAGTTCAATGAATACAGGGATAACCGTGAAGGTATCGGCGCCTATATCGGCGCAGAAGGTAGGTATGAAACGGAAGAATACTACATGCATGGCGAGGCCGGGAATATCGGGTACCGGGACCAGCAGTATCGGATCGAGGGCGGAAAATGGGGAAGGTTCGGTCTCGATCTCTATTACGATCAGATACCCCATAACTTCACGGAAGACGCGAAGACATTCTACTCAAAACCGGGTTCGAATCACCTCATCTACCCCACCCAGCCGCCCAGCACCAACATCAACACCTGGAACAGCTTTGATTATGACGTTATGAGAAAAAAATACGGCGGCGGGATCAAGATGGAAATGTTGAAGCCTTTTTTCTTTAACGTTTCGGCGAACCGTGAAAACAGGACGGGGACCTATCCCTTCGGGGCAGCAGGGACCACCCCCGGCGGCATCGCGATTGAACTTCCGGCACCCATCGATTACACGACGGACGCGGTCACATTCCAGGCGGGATACAGCAAAAACCCCCTACTCATGTCACTGAGCTATTTTTACAGCACCTTCGACAACGACAACAACAATCTCTATTTCAGGAACCCCGCCAATGCGGCCACGGCCGCGCTAACGGACGCGCTGACACTCCCCCCGGACAATTCGTACCAAAAGCTTGATTTCAAGGGCGCCCTGAAACTGCCGATGAGGACAAAATTCAATGTGGATCTCGGAGTATCCCAGGCCAAATCCGATGCCAGTCTTTTGGCCTCGTACGTGGCAACGGGCGGGGCAACGCCGATTACTTTGAGTTCCTCGACCTTCAACGGGAAGATGGAGACGAAAAGCTATGCCTTCTCACTGACCTCGACGCCGGTCTCGTTCATGGACGGCAAAATTTTCTATAAATACTACGACAGGGACAACAGGTCCGACCAGATTACCACCACAGACGCCGCGGCCACCTTCACCAATCCACTGTTCGGCTACAAAAAAAACAAGGTCGGTGCTGAACTCGGCTTCAGACTTCCTTCTAACTTTTATCTTTCCGGTGCTTATACGTACACCCACGTCAACCGTGAGAGAGAAGACATCCCCAAGAACGACGATTATCTCTACGACCTGGGTTTGCGGTGGAGCGGTCTCAGCTTCATGGTTGCAAGGCTTGGTTACGAGAGGCTCAACAGGAGAGCCGATTTTGAGGGCCAGGACTTGGGTGGCGCCGAGCCATGGATCAGGCGATTTGATGCGGCGACTCAGACCCGGGACACCTTCAAGGCACTCCTCGACGTCTTTCCGGTGGAAAACCTGAATTTCTCTCTGGGTTACAAATACAAGCATACCGACTATGAGGATACAATTCTCGGGTTCCAGGATATGGCCGGTCATGAATTCAATTTTGATGTGGACTACCTCCTTGCGAAGAGGATCCGGTTCTATGGAAACTTCGATTTTGAACGTGCAGTGCAGCAGCAGTTCCAGAGAAATCTCAATCTAACGACCCCGGTTTTCGATCCCGCGATAACAACATCAACCAATTACAATTGGACAGCCGATCAAACGGATAAGAGCTACGGGTTCACGGTAGGGGCCGACATTTACATCGTCCCGAAAAAGTGGACCCTGAAACTTCAACACAGCTATTTGAAATCGAACGGAGATTCCGACTATACCTATCTGCTGGACCCCGTCACCCTGGCCGGTATGGCTCCCGGAGGAAGAGCGCAGAACAACATCGACATCGAGAACTGGGACGATTACAGCCTGAGATACTATTTGGCAAAAATCACCTATCAGCCCACGGATGCCTTGTCCTGCGCGATCGGTTATGCCTATGAAAAATATGTTTATGAAGATGCGCAGTATGACGGCTATCAATATGTCCCAGCCACAACCGGAACAAACGGTGCCTATTTGACGGGAGCATACAGAGATCCCTCCTATGAGGCGCATATCGTGTTTCTGAATCTCTCGTACAAGTATTAGAAAAGAAGGGCGTGTGGGAGGCGAGAAAATGGGACGGTTTGCGAGAAAACGGGTTTCTGGTGTACTTTCCCTTTTTATCTTTATCATTCTCTGGATTCTAAGCGGGTGCGCCACGGGGAAATGGGGTTTCGTGGACAGGACAGGCTCGATGGTGATCCCGCTGCAATACGATGACGCGACACCGTTCACAGAGGAGCTGGCGGCCGTGAAGGTGGGCAACAAGTGGGGTTACATTGACAAAGCGGGCAATACTGTCATCAAGCCGCAGTTCGACGGTGCCTGGCGCTTTCGGGAGGGCATGGCCGCCGTCATGATGGACGGTGAATGGGGTTACATTGACAGGGCAGGGGCGTTCATCATCAGGCCCCGGTTTGAGGAAGCCCGTTCCTTCTTCGAGGGGCTGGCGCCTGTAAAGGCCGATGGCAAATGGGGCTTTATCGACAGGACGGCGAGGTTTGTCATCAAACCGATGTTTGATTTTGCCGACCACTTTTCAGAAGGACTCGCAGCCGTGAAGTCGGGCAGCTACTGGGGTTTCGTGGACAGGACAGGGGAGATGGTGATCCAGCCGAAATTCGACGGCGTCCTCAATTTTTCAGAGGGCATGGCCGGCGTCCTGGTCGGGAGCAAACGGGGCTTCATCGACAGGAAGGGACAGGTTGTCGTCCCCCTTGAGTTCGATCTCGTTTTGTCCTTCTCCGAGGAACTCGCACCGGTCCTGGTTAGAAATCAGTGGGGCTTCATCGACAAGACAGGGAAAATGGTTATCAGCCCCCGCTTTGAAAAGGCTTTTCCCTTCAGGGAAAACCTTGCACCGGCGAAATTCGATGGTAAGTGGGGCTACATCGACAAGGCCGGGAAGTTTGTCATCGAGCCGAAATTCGAGGGTGCCTATCCCTTCAGCGAGGGGCTTGCCATGGTGAAAGTCGGCAGGGTCGTGGGGTACATCGACAAAACAGGGCGGTATATCCGGGTCCTCTGAGAAAATCTTGAGGAGAAAAACATGATCGAAGCTCTCTACCAAACCCTCGAAAAAGTCGGATACACGCATCCGGTTCATCCGCCTTTTACACACATGCCCACGGGATTGCTTGTCGGGGCGCTCATCTTTGGCCTCATTTCATTCCTCTTCAGGCGGCCGGTCTTTGCGGTGTCGGCCCGTCATTGTTTCGTAATGGCTCTGATTTTCTTTTTCCCGACAGCATTCTTCGGTTACACCGACTGGGTGCATCACTATGACGGCATCTGGACTTTTCCGGTCAAAATCAAACTTGTTTTGACCGGCATACTCGCCTTGTTATTGGTCATAGGCATTTATCTCAATTACAAAAGGAGCCCATCAATGAAATCTGTTCTCACGATTTATTTCCTCGCTGTTTTAGTGGTGGCCGGTCTCGGCTATTACGGGGGCAACCTGGTTTTCGGCAGTGAAAAACCGGTCGCCACGGAGGAGCTCAATGCGGGAGAAAAGTTATACGCAGCAAATTGCGGTACCTGCCATCCGCAAGGAGGTAATATCTTGAATCACGCCCTTCCCGTCAAAAATTCGACTTACCTGAAGACCTTCAAAACCTTCCTCGTTTTCAACAGAAAGCCGCAGAGGCCCGATGGCACGAAAGGCCTCATGCCGGCCATACCACCTGAAAAAGTGTCAGACGCTGAGATGAAGCAGATTTACAACTACATCACGCATTCCATAGAGGGCCGTTGAAGGGGCATTCCGATATCGCAGTCAATCACTGTAATTTTGAAAGGAGATTCAGGAGGTCGAAGTGTATACCTGCCCCATGCATCCCGAGGTGAGGCAGGAAGCCCCCGGTTCCTGTCCGAAATGCGGAATGGCGCTGGAACCCTTGGAGCCGCGAGGCCCGTCCGGCAAAACTCAGTGGACCTGTCCGATGCACCCTGAGAAAACCTATCCTTTTCCTGATGGCCGTCTAAGGGATTTACACAGTTTTAATCAGTCTTTTCATGATTGTCATTTTCCCGCCGACAGATAAAAATAATAATTGAAAAGCGCGAAATGAACCCGGAGGCGATTCGCAAACTCTTTGCGAGGCGGATTAATGAGGCAGACCTCGAGGGTCTACCCGGGGGAGTTGATTCGAATACCAAGGGAGGTTGATCTTATGGCAAAAGCAAAAGAAGGAGATCTGTACCGGTGCGAGGAGTGCGGGATGGTTGTTTCTGTTGAAGACCCCTGCGGCTGCAGCACATGCGAGTTGATCTGTTGTGACGTCGCGATGACAAGAAAAGCGGGCACTGCAAAAACCGCAAGAAAAAAGAAAGCTGCATTGAAAACAAGGGGTGCCACCAAAAAGGCAAGGGCCGCCAGGAAATAGGTGACCCCCGGATCGGGTATTGGGCGCGAATAGATACCGACTCAACGCGTCCATGAGCGATAGGCGACCGCGATTGTTCGGCCAGGTTGTCAGGGGAGATGTTTGTCAACGAGCGGCCTCGCAACTTTATGCAGACAGGCATTCAGG
>JAPLJU010000125.1 GCA_026388445.1 Deltaproteobacteria bacterium | reverse complement strand
GGGTTGGTCTGTTCGCCCATTAAAGCGGTACGTGAGCTGGGTTCAGAACGTCGTGAGACAGTTCGGTCCCTATCTGTTGTGGGCGCAGGATATTTGAGAGGAGCTGTCCCTAGTACGAGAGGACCGGGATGGACGAACCCATGGTGTTCCAGTTGTTCCGCCAGGAGCAGCGCTGGATAGCTAAGTTCGGAAGGGATAACCGCTGAAAGCATCTAAGCGGGAAGCCCCCCTCGAGATAAGATATCCCTCTCAGTGGAGACACTGAGACTGAAGATCCCTCGGAGACTACGAGGTTGATAGGCCAGATGTGTAAGCACGGTGACGTGTTGAGCTTACTGGTACTAATCGATCGTGCGGCTTGACCATAATTAATAATATCCAGTTTGCGAAGACATTCATGATATGTGGTTGTTGGACTCATAGACAAAAGATTTTCCGGTGGCTTTAGCGGAGAGGCTCCACCCGTTCCCATCTCGAACACGGAAGTTAAGCTCTCCAGTGCCGATGGTACTGCACGGGTGACTGTGTGGGAGAGTAGGGCGCCGCCGGGATAAATAAATGAAACCCCTTCTCGCAAGAGAGGGGGTTTTTTATTGGGAGTGTGATGATGCGTTATGATGTCGTTTAATGCATTATGACGCTATTGTCGAGCGATAGGGCAATATTTGCTTGACAATTGGATTTCTTCCACCCTATTTTTGTACCGCAAAGCGATACAATATAAAAAGGAATGTTGGGTGTCCCGGAGGATTCCGTAGAGGGTCATGAATAAACGCTACCAGGTGTTTGTGAGTTCGACTTACGCCGACCTAAGGGAAGAGCGGAGTCGCGTTATACAAACATTGATGGAAATGGATTGCATTCCTGCAGGGATGGAACTGTTTTCAGCTGCGGATGAAGAACAGTGGGCGTTCATTAGGAAGGTTATTGATGACTGCGACTACTACATACTGATAATCGGTGGACGATACGGATCTACCACTCCGGAAGGTGTCAGCTATACGGAAAAGGAATACGACTACGCGATTGAAAAGGGCCTCAAGGTGCTGGCGTTTATCCATGAGAAACCCGACGACATTCCAGTCGGAAAATCCGACATCGATCCAAAGGTCCGCGGGCGACTGATGGCGTTTCGGGACAAAGTATCGAAAGGCAGACTCGTAAAGTTCTGGAATGCAGCCGAGGAACTTCCCGGACTTGTGTCCCTTAGCCTGACCAAGACCATCAAAACGCACCCTGCCGTGGGCTGGGTGAGGGCGGATCAAGTATCGAGCACGGAAGTACTGACGGAACTAAATGAGCTGAGGAAACGCAATCAAGAATTGGAGCGTGTCGCTTCACAATTAAAAGTTCCTGAGCGCAAGGCAGCAGTTCCAAATCTCGCGGGACTCGATGAGCAATTTACTGTCAAAGGGACGCATTGGCACCACAATGCCAAGTACAACTGGGAATGCGCTGTTACCTGGGGTGATTTGTTCGCACTAATCGCACCCTACTTGCTACAACATTCGAACGACGAGTATGTGAAGGCCATATATTCATCGAATCTTCATCAAATAGCCGGGGGGGGGGCGGAACCAGCGAGCAACTCGATGACCAATCGTTTCAGACAATCGAGATTCAATTGATGGCGCTCGGCCTTGTTGACGTTCAGTATCTTCAAACGTTTAAGGGTGGAATGGCGCTATTTTGGTCGCTTACCGAACAGGGTAAAGCACTCTTGCTGAAGCTTAGGACTGTAAAAAGTGGCAAGACCACCCAACCGCAGGTTCCAGCGGACGCGCCCGCCTTTCGGCGACCGCGCCGCTGAACCTAGGCGTTGCACCCAAGAAAAATTGCCACAAGCGGGATAAATAAATGAAACCCCCTCTCGCAAGAGAGGGGGTTTTTTTGTGTTGTGCGAGAATTGTCCGTGTGGTATTCAGCTTTTGATTTTAGCACATTCCAGGGGGAAAGGTCCACTATGTCGGGACATTCAAAATGGAGCACTATCAAGAGAAAAAAGGGTGCTGCCGACGCGAGACGGGGCAAAATTTTCACAAAGCTCATCAAAGAGGTCACCCTGGCAGCCCGACTTGGTGGCGGTGATATCGATGGAAACGCAAGGCTTCGGCAGGCGGTGCTGGCGGCAAAAGCGGAGAACATGCCCAAGGACAACATCGAGCGGGCCATAAAGAAAGGAACCGGTGAAGGCGGTGCCTTTGTCTACGAGGAGGTTACCTATGAAGGATACGGTCCGGGCGGGGTTGCCGTCTTTGTGGAGGTCATGACGGACAACAAGAACCGGACGGTGGCGGAGATCCGACATATTTTCTCCAAACACGGCGGGAATCTGGCAGAGAACGGGGCCGTTTCCTGGATTTTCTCGAAAAAGGGGAGCATCCTCATTGATAAAAAGACAATCGATGAAGACAAACTGATGGAGGTGGCCCTGGACGCCGGTGCGGAAGATATTCAGGAGGAAGAGAACGAAGTTGAAGTGATCACCTCGCTCGGTGCTTTTGAGACCGTCAGGAAGGCTCTCGAGAATGCAGGGATAACGTATCTCGAAGCCAAAGTGGGTATGATTCCCCAGAACACGGTCAAGCTCGATGGCGACAAGGCGGTCTCGATGCTCAAGCTCATGGAGAAGATGGAAGACAACGACGACGTCCAGAACGTCTATGCGAATTTCGACATCCCGGACCGGGTCATGGAGAGCATGACCTGATCCTGTGACCGAAAACGCGGGGAAAGAGGGGCCTCATATTGAGGATCTTGGGTATAGACCCGGGGAGTCACATCACCGGCTATGGTGTCCTGGAGAAAAGAAAAAACGGGATCGTTGTTGTCCGGCACGGGCAGATCAAGACCGACAAGAAAGAAGGATTTTCAGCTTGCCTTGCCCGAATTTACGATCGTCTGATGGAGGTGGTTTCTGAAGAGAAGCCCGACGCCGCAGCGGTCGAAGATATTTTTTATGGAAAGAATGTGAAAAGCCTCATAAAGCAGGGTCACGTCAGGGGCGTTGTCCTGCTGGTTGCTTCGCACAGCCATATCCCCGTCTTTGAATACACGCCCCTGGAAGTAAAAAAGGCAGTGGTTGGATACGGGCGTGCCGAGAAACACCAGGTCCAGCAGATGGTCAAGACGATGCTGAATCTTTCGAATGTATTGCCGGAAGATGCCTCTGATGCCCTGGCAGTGGCCATCTGTCATGCCCACACACAGAAAAAAACCACTCTGTGATGGTTTCTTTCTGCTGAAGGCTTACGGCAACAGGCTAAGGGGAAAGAATTTATTTGCCCGATACCCTGAACCCCGACCAAAGGTCATACATGATTGCGAGCATTTACGGCATACTGAAATTCAAATCTCCCGGCCACATCACCGTCGAGGTCAACGGTGTCGGCTACCGGATTTTCATCCCGCTGTCCACCTTTTACGAACTCTCGGATGAAGGGACAACGGTACGTCTCAATATTTACACCGCCGTCCGGGAAGACGCCATCCATCTTTTCGGATTCTGCTCGTCCGAAGAGAAACAACTCTTCGAAATGCTTCTGACCGTAAACGGCATTGGTCCCAAGCTCGCCCTCAGCCTCCTGTCCGGAATCACTCCGAAGGATTTCATCGGGGCGGTATTCACCGAGGATCGCACGATGCTCACCCGCATCCCCGGCGTAGGGAAAAAGATGGCGGAGAGGATCATCCTGGAGCTGCGGGATAAGCTGGCGAGACTCGATGCGGCAGCGGCCGGAGAGCGCAGCAAGGATAGAGCAAGCCCCATGGATGCCCTTCGAGAGGATGCCTTGTCCGCCCTTGTGAATCTTGGCTACAAGAAAAGTACGGCGAAAACGGTCGTGGACCGTGTCTTTGAAGGATCGACCGACGTGATCAGTCTTGAAGAGGCGCTCAAGAAGGCCCTTCAACTGATGTCGTGACAGGACGACGATAGGGTGTTGAAAGGCTGTAATGACAGGGGAAATAGACACAAGAAACCCGCTGGTAGATCCCGAAGCGCAGGACAAGGAAGCCGCTGAGGAGTTATCACTTCGCCCGAACATCCTCAAAGAGTATGTCGGGCAAGAAAGGGTCAAGGAAAGTCTTGCTCTTTTCATCGAGGCGGCCAAAGGGCGGCGGGAGGCCCTTGATCACGTGCTCCTCTCCGGGCCGCCCGGCCTGGGAAAAACAACCCTTGCCTACATCATTGCCCGGGAAATGGGTGTGAGTATCAAGGTGACCTCCGGTCCTGTGATCGAGCGGCAGGGAGATCTTGCGGCAATCCTCACGAATCTTCAGGAGCACGATGTCCTATTTATCGATGAGATCCATCGGCTCCCCAACGTCGTCGAGGAGATCCTCTATCCCGCCATGGAAGACTACCACATCGATATCCTGGTGGGCCAGGGGCCATCGGCCCGGTCTATGAAGCTCAACATCCCCCGCTTCACCATG
>JAPLJU010000008.1 GCA_026388445.1 Deltaproteobacteria bacterium | reverse complement strand
CCGTGGGCTCCCACGGAGTCGCGGCGCTCACGTTCTCTTTGGCGATGACCGTCATCGGGGTGATGGTGAGCTTCGGGTTGTTCGTGTTCCCCCGGATGTACTCGACGAGAGTGATAGGTGGTTTTGTAGCTTGCGGTCCTGCAACCATTCCAGACTCTGCTCCCATCCGCGGTCTCCGACGTCCCTATCCAGTATTACAATTACTCTATCCTCGGCTCCCCATCATCGTCAAGAACGATTGCTCGTTGTGCATGATAGATTTTCAGTGCTCATGTCTCGTGGTAACAATCGACCGCCACTGTGAGGGCAAACCGGGATCGGCCGGCTGACTGCCTGGTATCGACGCGGATGATGATCTGTTGAGGCGAAAGGCTCATCCCTTATCGGGCGGGCCCCTGCCGTGTTTAGCAAGGCACGCAATGGTGGTCCGGATCTTCGCGGGATCGCGAATGACGGCGATCACGGACATATCGACATCGTTGATTATAGCCAAGAGGCGCGCCTATGCCTTTCTGCTTTCGCTCACGCTTACCCCATGAACCGCAATGGATTCCCCCGCTGCAGGAGGCTGTGCGGCTTTGCCGGCCGTACCAGTCCTGGGGTGCACGCAAGACGAGGGCGGGGCGGTCTTTCCAGGTTCCCTGGCCAAGACTTCGGATTGCCCGCTGGGACCTGTCGCAGCCACGAATCTTGCGATCGATTCCGATGAGAACTGTTATGGGCACCGGCCTCCGGCGGCTGGACACCGTGCTCGCCCCGACACCGGCACCTGATCGCGCATTCTGGAGATTGTTTATTGAAAGGCACATGCATGACGAGACAACGATGGCATGGATGATCACCAGCCATCTGACGATTCCCGGCTATTGCCAGCACTCCGCATATTCCCCAAATGACCTGCGCGAGTGGGGCGGCCGGATGCTCCTGGTGTATTCGGAAAGCGACCTGCCCATGATTCGGGACTCTCAGACAGAGTTGAGGCGCCTGTATCCCATGGTGCAGGCCTAGATACTCTGTGAAGATATTGAGCATTCTGCGGCATTTGGTCGAGAAAAGGAATACATGGCAATGCTGAAAAAATTCCTCGGGGATGACGAACCGCGTGCCGGGGAAGGCGATAATCGGACAGGGACGAGCGGCACACCGCCTGTTTATAAGTAACGCCTCCGGTCTCCTGCCCTCCGGCCTCACCGCGGTAGCAGGCCCTCCAGGAACCTGCCGGTGAACCTGTCCACCCTCTCCTCTCTCAGGTCCCCGCGGCCAATAGGCCCTGCCGTCTGCCGTCTGAGAAGAAGGACGGTAAGGGTGCACACCGATGCCTAGGCGAAAAGAGTGTGAGTTCGCGCATCTACTTCACCACGGATGACTTGCCCTTCGTGAGAATGTCTTCAAGAACCAGAAAAGCCTCCTCGGGCTGAAGGTCTCCGGCACGCTCCCTGGTGGGTTTCACCCTCAGGACCTGGGCGTGCCCCGCGCGAGGGGAGCGAAAGCTCAGGCGCGGCGTCATCTCCGTGGCCGCCCGCGGGCGGGTCGAGCTCTCACCGTG
>JAPLJU010000201.1 GCA_026388445.1 Deltaproteobacteria bacterium | reverse complement strand
GTCCACGCGGCCCATCAAGTGTCAATCACATTTTGTTACGTATAGCAGGAAGTACTGTTTGTCATCCAAATTTTATGAGATGGGCGCACGGATGGGCACAATTCAAAATTTCGACAAAAATAAAGGGATCAGCATTGAGTGCTAACCCCTTGATGTCTCTGGTGCCGGAGGACGGAGTCGAACCGTCATGCCCCCGAGGGGCGGGGGATTTTGAGTCCCCTGCGTCTACCAGTTTCACCACTCCGGCAATTGGTGTTGATTATAGGGGGGGGCTCCCCGTTGTCAAGAAAATTGTATTGACAACATTGAAAACCGTGTGTTAGGTAACAGGCGCAATTTTATTCCCGATTCGGGGCTGTAGCTCAGTTGGGAGAGCGCTTGAATGGCATTCAAGAGGTCGTCGGTTCGATTCCGATCAGCTCCACCAGAGTATTGCAGGGGTGGCTGAAAAGCTGCCCTTTTTTTATGGTTTTCCGACGGGAATCGGGTTTTTTTCGTCCCGGTTGGCCGTATTTCTGGTAAGCATCTTGCACGGGATCTTTCAACCATTGAACTTCAGAAGGTTCGTTTTTAAATCATGCGATTTTTCTCTGCAAAATTGACAAGCGCCGCCATGCTTGTTCTGTACCTTTTCTTACTGCCGGGAGCCTCCCCTGCGCAGTTTTTTTTCAGTGATGACAATATTGATCGCGTCATCATCGAGAAATCCAAGCGGACCATGACGCTGTACAAGCAGGGACAGGAGATTAAATCCTATAATATCGCCCTCGGTCGCGATCCGGTGGGTCACAAACTGATGCAGGGGGATCAAAAGACGCCCGAAGGGGTTTATTTCATCGACTACCGCATCTCGAATAGCGTCTATCACAAGGCCCTGCACGTCTCCTACCCGAACATGGTCGATGTCGAAAGAGCGAAGGCCCTGGGTGTCTCGCCCGGCGGTAAAATCATGATCCACGGCATGAATGAAGACAAGCTCTGGATGGGATCGGTCCACTATCTTTTTAACTGGACCAACGGCTGTATCGCCGTGACGAACAGTGAGATCGAGGAGATCTGGGCTCTCGTTCCCGACTGGACGATGGTGGAGATCAGGCCCTGATCAGGTTATCTTTGCCCCTGCGTTTGAGTATCTCTAAAAAGCCTGTTGGCCTCGCCCCTCAATAAACTCCGGTTATTTCTAACCTTGAATTAAGATTCGTGAAATATTATAGATGGACGCGCGTTATGCCTGACGAGACCGGTTCATGGGAGCGATAAGATGACCTACATTTACAGAACAACGACAGGGACATTCTCCATCGAGCCCGATGAGCAATGCGCGGGCATGGTCAAGCTCTGCATCGGAGGTCTGTGGCTGGCCACCTTCGATAAGGCCGAGGAGGCCGCCTCCTGCGTCCAGTGCAGGCAGACGGGCTGGTACGACTGGGACAAACGCGCTGTCTCCGAGGTTGCGCCCCGTGACCTCTGTGAGTGGGAGTGTCTCTGAGATTCTGTTGATAGAGTCCTTTGGGAGGCCGCCGGTCTATCGGATGTCAACAGGGAACGTCCCTGTCGCCTGCACTCTGACAGGATAAAAGTAGAATGAAAAGCGAGATGAGGGCCAGTCTTGCAGAAAGGATTCTCATCGGGTTATGACCTTGCGGCGCTTTGCCTACCGGTCCGGTTTGGCGGGTGCCGGAGGATCAACGGTCGCCTGGGGCATATCAAAGTCCCTGACCTTCAGGATGTTGATCTGTTCGAGGCCCGTAACGAGCGTCACCTGCCCGGTGATCCTGTTGAGCTTGTAAAAGCCCACGCCGTTCATGGCGTGTACGGGGATGACCTGGAACCTTGTCCAGTAGAGGGCGATGACAAGCAGGACCACTCCCGCCGCCAGATAAATCAAACATTTCTTATCCATAAAATCTCCTTTGGGATTTGGATGGGCATCCCTTTACTACAAACGGGGGGAGAAAGATAGGCCTTTCCCCGTGTTTCCTCACCGGTGTTCTCTCCTTATTCGACGTTGATCTTTGCCCGGCCATGATTTATATAAAAACATAAAAACATTCCAGAAAAGCGGGAAATCCCGTTGTCCTGGACGGGACAGCGCCCCCTCTTTGGAAAGAGAGGTCGATGATGATCAAAAAAATCGTTCCCATCGCAGGTTTTTTAATGTTGTTGTCCGCCTGTGCCCCCGTCATCTCGCAGACGACCATGAGCACCGTGGACAAGAGTGTCTCCTTCCCGGCGCTTCAGCAGAACCCCGATGCCTATAAAGGCAGTGTTGTGCTGCTCGGCGGGCAGATCATTGCGACGACCGTAAAGGCCAACGAGACATGGATTGAGGTTTTGGAAAAGTCCCTAGACTACGACCAGAAGCCCTCCGACGCTGATCAGTCCTTTGGCCGCTTCCTGGTCCGCTTTCAGGGCTTCCTGGATCCTGCCATCTATGCCAGCGGGAGAAAGTTGACCGTGGCAGGACAAGTGGAGGGCAAGGTGGTTCGCCCGATTAAGGAAATCCATTATACATATCCTGTGCTCACGGCGAGAGAACACTATCTCTGGAAACCGGAGGACGTCTACAGCACGCCGCGGTTCGGCATCGGCATCGGTGTGGGTGTGGGCGGTCACGGCAGTGGTGGTGGTATCGGCGTGGGGGTTACCAAATGAGGGTCGGGTTTGTTACCCTTAGTCTTTTACTTGTCTTCGCCCTCTCCTGCGCGCCTTTTCCGCCGGAGACGATGAGGGAGGTTGAAAAGGACATCGCTTTTGAGGATGTCCTGAAGGACCCTGGATTATTCAAGGGGAAGGTCGTCCTGTGGGGCGGCGTGATCATTGAGACTGTCAACCGGCCGGATGTCACCCTGATCATTGTCTGGCAGACGGAACTCGATTTTCAGAAACAGCCCAAAGAGCCGGACAGATCCCAGGGCCGTTTCATCGTTCGATATGAGGGGTTCCTCGACCCGGCGATTTACGGCAAGGATCGCGAACTGACGGTTTCGGGTACGCTCGCCGGCGGAGAAGAACGCGTCATCGGTGAGCGCCGTTATATGTACCCTGTCATCGATGCCAGAGATATCCGCCTCTGGGAAAAAAGAAAAGAAGGCCCCTATTATTATGATCCCTGGTACGGGGGTCCTTATCCCTACTGGGGACCCTACCCATACCCTTACGGGTGGCGACGTCATCCCTACTGGTGGTGAGCCCCTCGACAAGGCATACGGCAGGCCCCGTTGAACCACGATCTACCCAATCCCATGAAAAGGAGGAGAAAGATGGAGGAGACAACCAAACGCGGGATGGGATGGTTGCCGGACTATCCCGACTTCAGGGATTACACGGTCGAAAGCGAACAAATCTCACCGATCCTCAAGAAGGTAAGGCTCCTGCAGACAACCCGGAAGGTGCCCGAGAAGGTCGATCTAAGATCCTGGTGCTCGCCCATAGAAGACCAGGGGGAGCTTGGTTCCTGCACCGCTCAGGCAGGCGTGGGGGTCATTGAATATTTCGAGAAGAGGGCCTTTGGTAAACACATGAATGCATCGCGCCTCTTTCTCTACAAGGTGACGAGAAACCTCCTCAAATGGACGGGTGACACAGGGGCTTTTTTGCGGACGACCATGGGCGCACTGATCCTCTTCGGTGTCCCACCCGAAAAATACTGGCCCTATCAGATTGTCGATTTCGAGAAGGAGCCCCCCGCTTTCTGCTATGCTTATGCCCAGAATTACCAGGTCATCAGCTATTACCGGTTCGATCCGTCGGGAACATCGAAGGAGGAGTTGCTCAAGCGGATCAAGACCAATCTCGCGGGAGGGTTGCCCTCCATGTTCGGTTTTACCATCTACGATTCCATATCCCAGGCCGAAAAAAACGGCCGGATCCCGTTCCCCGCGCCCGGCGAGAAGGTCCTCGGGGGCCACGCGGTTGTGGCTGCGGGCTATGACGACAGGATGAAGATCAAAAACAGTGAACCCGGGGGTAAGACGACCACGGGCGCCCTCCTCATCCGGAACTCCTGGGGCAAGGCATGGGGGGAGCAAGGGTATGGCTGGCTGCCCTATGATTACGTGCTGACGGGGCTTGCCGATGACTGGTGGTCGCTGGTCAAGAGTGAGTGGATCGACACGGGCGAGTTCGGTATAAAGTGAGCGGCCTTTTTACGGCGGCAGGCTGCAAATGAAATGCGGGGGCAGGATTTCTCCGACCCCCGCATTTTTCATCCGTGATTAGGAGCAGGCGTTTTCAGAGGTTGCCGGCTTCTTTCTTGATCGTGATCTTTCCTTCCTTTGTCATGAGTTCTTTCTGTTCATTGAGCCAGGCCTGGAAGTAGCCATTCTGTTTCATTTGCAGAAGCTGCTCACGAAGCTGGGCTTTCCTGGACTCGAAGCCCTTGGGATCCAGCCCCGTTCGCCCCTTGAACTTGAGGATCACGAAACTGCCGTCGGAGAAAAAGACGCGATCGGCAAAAGGGCTTTTTTCCGATAACGGCAACAACGTTTCGTATATCTCCTTCGAGGCACCGACCTTTGGGACAGCGCCCGCCGTGAGGGCGAAAAAGCCCGTCTCTGAAATTTCCATCCCCTTTGCACGGGCCAAGGGCCGGCTGTCTTCCCCTTTTCTGGCCAGCTCGAGAACCTCCTGGGCCGTTTTCTGACACAGGCTTCTCGCCCTGTCGCCGGTGTATTTCTCCTCGATTTGGGCTCTCGCCTCGGAAAGCCCGGGCACATAGGAGGGTTTCCGTGCGGCCAGCTTAATCACGTAGTGCCCTCTCGGGCCGGAAAGAACGGGGCTGATATCGTTATCCTTCAGTGTGAAGGTCTCCTCTGCCGCGTTTTTCACCTGCCGAAGCTCCTCCGGGAGGTTTCCTCCCGTGAAGAATCCCGTGGTGTGGACAGCGAATCCCTTCTTCTTCGCGTATTCTTCGAAGTTTTCCTCCTGATAGATCACATCGTGAGCCTTCTTGGCCTCGTCGGCGGCAACGGTCATGGCCCTGGCCATTCTCAACTCTCTGGCGATTTTATCCCGGACCTGGGCAAGGGGAGGGGCACTGCCCCTGGATCGGGCCATCCCCTCTTTAAGCCTCTCGTAGTGGCTCTTCACCTCGTCGATAGAGACCTGGACCTTGCCGGCGTAGTCCTCGGCCAAAAAGGCGAGGTACCGGACCTGGACCTGTTCGGGAATCCTCAGGGTCTCGGCATTTTCTGCCAGGTATGTCTCGAGGTCCTTTTCCGTGGGACGCACTTCCTTGCGGCAGTTTTGGACAGGGAGTTTAAATATCTCCAGATTGACCCTCTCGTTCTGAATCCGGTACGCCTCAAAAGCCTCCTGGTCAGACACCTTGGCCCCTTCCCGGATCATGCGCTCAAGCTTGGTGATACGAAGCCCTTTCCTCTGCGCGGCCTCGAAATCCTCGGCGGAGATCCGATTGTATTTCAGGGCCTGCTGATAGAGGCGTTCGTCGAAGACGCCGTTTCTCTGAAAAGCGGGATAGGCGGAAATGTAACGCTGAACCTCCTCGTCGCTCACGTTGATGTTCATCCGCTCGGCGATGTTTACGAGGACGGCCTGGTTGATGATGTTGTCCAGCACCCGCTCTTTAATTTTGAGATTTTTCATCATCTCGTCGGGAATGTTCCCCCCGAAGGTCTGTCGGTACATGTCCAACGTGTTCTGTAATTCCCGGCGGTAGTCCGCAGAGGTGATGTATTTCCCGTCGACTTCGGCGACGGACTCCGCCTCCCGGCTCCAGCGAAGCGATCCGAAGTAGAAAACGAAGACGACGATGATGAGGCCGAGCAGGACCTTCATAATCCAGCTTCGGGCATGTTTTCTCATGAATTGGAGCATGCTCAGAATCCCCGTGTATTAGTCGTCGGATTTCTAATATAGTCGCATGCAAATTGCAACAATTTTTAGAAAAATGATTGATTCGCGGGGTTAAATACTGTATAAATTCCCATTTGAAATAATTAACCGTGTCGGTACACGGAGTTACGTTTCAGCGAGGAGGACAGAGGAAGGTGTTATTCGATTTCATCTTGGGGAAATTTTCCAATGACCTGGCCGTCGACCTGGGCACGGCCAACACGCTCGTTTATGTGAAGGGAAGGGGCATCGTGCTCAGTGAGCCCTCTGTGGTGGCGGTGCACAGGGATTCCAGGGGGATCAAGAAGGTTCTTGCCGTCGGAACCGAGGCCAAGAAGATGCTGGGGAAGACCCCTGGAAACATCGAGGCGATCCGGCCCATGAAAGGCGGCGTAATCGCCGATTTCGATATCACAGAAGCGATGCTCCGGCATTTCATCCAGCGGGTTCATAACCGAAGGACCCTGATCCGCCCCAGAATCATCATATCCATACCCTCCGGTGTCACGCAGGTGGAGCGCAGAGCCGTCAAGGAAACGGCAGAATCTGCCGGGGCCCGCGAGGTCTATCTCATCGAAGAACCGATGGCGGCGGCCATCGGTGCGGGTCTTCCCATCCGGGAGCCCGTGAGTTCCATGGTTGTGGATATCGGGGGGGGGACCACGGAGGTGGCCGTCATCTCTCTGTCCGGCATCGTCTATTCCAAGTCCGTTCGTATAGCCGGGGACCGGATGGATGAGGGCATCGTGCAATACCTGAAGAGAAAGTACAGCCTTCTGATCGGTGAAAGGACGGGGGAGATGATCAAGATCGCCATCGGCTGCGCCTACCCCGAGGACGAGATGAGGACCGTGGAAGTCAAGGGAAGGGACCTCATATCGGGCATTCCCAAGGTCGTGGAGCTCAACTCTGAGGAGGCGCGGGAGGCCTTGGCGGAGCCCATCAGCATCATCGTGGAGACCATCAAGGATGCCCTCGAGCAGATGCCCCCGGAACTGGCCGCCGATATCGTGGACAGGGGCATCGTTCTGACGGGGGGCGGTGCGCTTTTGCGGGGGATTGACAGGCTCCTGAGGGAGGAGACGAATCTTCCCATCACCATTGCCGATGACCCGCTGTCGACCGTGGCCAGGGGTTCCGGTATGGTTCTCGATGAGATCGACCTGTTGAAAGAGGTGGCCATTCAGCTCTAGTCGGTGATTTCGCTGCAGGCGTTCGTCTTCATAGGTCAAGCGCAAGAAAAATCGAGAAAAATTAAGACCCCGTTCTCTTTCCAACAACCTGCGGGCGGGCGTTCTAAACATATCATCACCGGATCGGGTTCCATTCAGAGATGTTTTTCTTTAAAAAATATCAAGGGCTCGCCATCGCCTTTGTCTTTATCGTCGCCTCCTTAGTTCTCCTCTCCTATCATCTGAAGCGGCCGGGTCAGGTCGGGTTCTTCAAAAAAACGGTCATGGAGACAGCCTCTCCCATTGAAAAGGGGATCCATTCGACATTCCAGGGGATCAAAAGTCTCTGGGACCGCTACCTCTTTCTCGTGGGTCTTGAGAATGAAAACCGGGATCTCAGGAAAAAGATCGCCGACCTTCAGAACGAGATCAACTCCTACCGGGAGATGTACTATGAGGTCGGCCGTTTGAAGAAAATCCTGTCCCTGGACGAGACGATTCTCTATTCCACAGTGGCGGCCAGGGTCATCAGTAATGAACGGTCGTCTCTCTTCAAGACGATCATCATTGAAAAGGGAACCGACGACGGCCTCAGCGAGGGCCTTCCCGTCATTACCCAGCAGGGAATCGTGGGCCGCATTATTGAATCGTCCTGGAATGTCTCCCGTGTCCTGCTGGTCACGGATTACAACAGCAACATCGACGCCCTCGTCCAGGGCAGCCGCGCACAGGGCATCCTGCAGGGCGGCGGTCCACAGCTCTCCCGCCTCAAATACGTCCAGCGCACCGATGAGGTAAAGACGGGGGACACGGTGGTCACGTCGGGCCTGGGGGGTGTCTTTCCCAAGGGATTGGTCCTCGGGACGATCGCTACGGCGGAAAAAAGGGAAACAGGGCTCTTCCAGCACGTGGAGGTAATGCCCGCTGTTGATTTTACGAGGCTGGAGGAGGTGCTCGTCATCATCCCCGAACGAAGTAAAGAGAAAAGGAAATGATATTTTATCCCCTATCCCTGCTCCTGGCCTTTTCGGTCATTGTCCTCCAGAGGACATTCGTCGATCTTCTGTTTGCGGGAAAGATCGGCCTCGAGTTGTCTCTCATCCTCGTGATATTTGCCGGCTTTCACTTCGAACAGGTGAGGGGAGGCATCTTTGCCATGGTGACAGGGTTTCTCTTTGACTGCCTCTCAGGTGCCGTGATGGGCCTCTATACCTTCTTCTATGTCGTCGTCTTCTTTCTGACCAGGCTTCTGACGGATCGGATCTACAGCGAGCAGATGTTTTTCATCATGATTTTCACTTTTCTGTGTGTCCTCTTCGAAGGGCTTTACATTGTCGTCCTCTATAAATCCGTCTTTGATGTCAACATGAGCTACAACCTCTACAGGGTTTTTTTGCCGCAGGCCCTCGTGGCCGGTGTTCTGAGCCCGGCGCTCTTTGCGGGACTGAATTATCTCGAGGTTTTATTCCATGCCGGAGATCGACGATCGACTGAACCCCTATGACCCGGGAGAGTATCGAAACCGTTTTCGGGTTCTCTTCTGGATTATTCTCGTTGCCGTGTCATTGATCGTGGTTCGCCTGTGGTATCTTCAGGTCATCCAGGGCCAGGACCTGCGGGTCCGATCGGAGAACAATCGGGTGCGTCTCCGGGAGATCAAGGCCCTGCGCGGCATCATTCTCGATTCCCGCGGCGTCGTCCTTGTGGATAACCGGCCCTCCTTTGACGTGTTTATCTACCCCGAGGATGCGAAAAATGTCCGGAACGTCATCGAGACACTCGAGGGCCTTTACAACAAACACCGCCTCGACTTCTCCGAGGATTACTCGCAGCTTCTGGAGACCAAAAGACCGCTCATGACCTATCGGCTGGACAGGAACATCAGCCGGGAGAAATTGGCCCTCGTGGAGACCCACGCCCTTGAACTTCCGGGTGTCAGTATCGATGTCATGCCCGTGCGGGAGTATTTTTTCGGGGAGTCGATGGCCCATGTCATCGGATATACCGGTGAGGTGAGCCGTGCCGATCTGGAGCGAGAAGGGGGCGGCACATACAAATCCGGGGATCTCGTGGGGAAGTACGGCATCGAGAGATA
>JAPLJU010000104.1 GCA_026388445.1 Deltaproteobacteria bacterium | reverse complement strand
GAAGGTTGCGGCCGAGACCTTCCGGGCCAACCCGAAGCTCGACACGACGAAGGCCATCCTCGAGCTTGCCGTGGGCGAGGCGCTGATATCCGTACTGGATGAAAAAGGGGCCCCCACCATGGTGGAAAAAGCCTGGGTCCTGCCGCCTCACAGCCGTCTCGGGACGCTCACGCCTGACGAGATAGCAAAGCTGATCAAAGGTTCGGTTCTATACGGCCACTACGAAAAGACAGTGGACCGGGAGAGCGCCTATGAGAAGCTGAAGGAAAAGACCCTTCAGCTTCAAAAGGAAGGGGAGGTAGCCGCAGCGGAGGTCAAGAAGAAGAAAGAGCCGCAATCCGAAACGGGAAAAATGGTCGGCGCTGCAGTGAAGAGCGCGGCCCACGCCATTGGAAGTCAGCTCGGCCGCCAGATTATGCGCGGGGTCCTGGGGTCGATCTTCGGGAGCAAGCGCTAAAACGGCAATTTTGAGTTCTGCGTTTTGAATCCGGCAACTCACGTATTCCCCGAAGCTTGCTTCGGGGTTAGCGAGCGAATATAAGCAATCCCTCTTCCCTAAGGATCGAAGATTCCTGGAAGTAAGCCTTGAGGAATCTTCAATTCCAGGAATAAAACGCTTTTCAGGAATTCACCACTCACCACTGGCCTGGACCGAAGGGCCGAGGCCTTTTATGATTTGGGTGATCGATAAAATAAAGACCCGTCTCGTCCTCGATGAGGCGGGTCGTTTACTTGATATTCCCATACAGGTCGAGGTCGAGTACGGACTTGATGGGACAAGGGTTCAGACCTCGTCCGCATCGAAAAAAATCTACTTCAACCGTCCCGCCCTGCTCAAGGAATGCCCCGGCAGAACCGCGGCCGAGCTGGACCGCCTGGTGGATGAAGCCGTCCGGCGGGCGATCGAGAGCCACTTCTCTACCCGCGGTTATCTCTTCGAAGAGGTGTGAGGTTTGCGTTGATATGCGGAGTGTCCTGTGTTAGGCTTCGCCGTCACGGGCTGATTCGCTTTCAGGATTCCCGCGTTTTTTTTGAATGGTATGCTGTCGACCAAAGCATTCGGGAGGTTATTTCTTCGCCTTGAATAAATGGTTTTCGCTTCGGGTCGCGCCGATGGTGTGATCCTCCTTTTTTTTATGCTCATCAGCGGGATGTCTGTCCGTCCGCGGGAGGTTCCCCTGACGATCCTGTTGGGGCTTTGCCAGACAGCAGCAGGGACGGGATTAATCCTCTGGGCGCTGGTGAGCGGTGGAGCGGGGAAAACGTCGATTCTCGTTTACACCATGCCGTTCTGGATCCTGATCTTTGCCTGGCCGATTCTCTCCGAGAAAATCCGGGGCCTCAACTGGCTGCCCGTCATCACGGCCTTCACAGGCATGGTGCTTCTGCTGGAACCCTGGACATTGAAGAGCACGATCTTCAGTGAGATCCTGGCCGTCATCGCGGGTGTGTTCTGGGCCCTGTCCGCCATTATCATCAAGTTGATGCAGAAAAAACCCGGCTTCGATCTCGTATCGGTCACGGCCTGGCAGTTTGTCTACGGCTCTGTGCCCCTGGTGATTGTTGCCCTTCTCGTCCCTCAGCAGCCCCCGCAGTGGACGCCCTACCTCATGACGGCCGTTTTCTATAACGCCGTTCTGGTCTGTTCGATTGCGTTTCTTCTCTGGACGTTCATCATTAAGAGGCTTCCGGCTGGTGTCGCCGGGATGGGAACGCTGGCCGTTCCCGTCATCGGTATCTCGGGTTCCATGCTGGAGCTCGGGGAGCGCCCGGACGCCTTCGAGGCCTGGGGCATGATACTGATCCTGGCCGCGCTCTCCATCCTGACACTTCTCCGATTCAGGGAAAACCGGGTGAACGGGTCCGCCACTGGCCGGAATTGAGAACTGTCCGGCTATTTCATCTTCCGGATCCTCACCTCGATCCCCTTCTCATTCTTGAGAAGGGCCGTTAGCTTCGAGACGTCGGTCTCGCTGTAGTGATAGGGGTAGAGGACTTTCGGTCTGAAGGCCTTTGCCGCGTCAGCCACCATCTCCGGGGTCATGGTGTAGGGAAGGTTCATCGGCAGGAAGGCGATGTCGATATTCTTCAGCGCCTTCATTTCCTGTATATTTTCCGTATCTCCGGCAATGTAGACCCTCTTGTCCCCGAAGGTGATGATGTAGCCATTCCCGACGCTTTTCGGGTGGAAGGGCACACCCGGGCTTCGCATGTGGACCATGTTGTAGGCCGGGACAGCCTCGATCCGGATGCCCTGGATGGTCTTTACATCACCGTTCTTCATGACGATACCGCCTTTCAGCTGCTTCGCCGCAGTTTCATTGAGTACAATCTCCGTTTTTGCGGTACGCACGGCCTCGATGGCTTTCAGGTCCAGGTGGTCCGTGTGTTCGTGGGTGACCACGATGAGGTCGGCCTTGGGCAGCTTGGTGTAGTCTGCTTCTTGGCTCACCGGGTCCACATGGATGGTCTTCCCGGCAAACTGGAACATGAGCGTCCCGTGGCCGATGAAGGTGATTTTCAGTTCTCCGCCAGACGTTTTGAAGACATCCGTCTCAAAAGCTCCAGCGACTGAAACGAGCAGCAAAAATATGCCTGCGATGGACGTAAGAAACAGAAACTTGGACATAGATTCCTCCTTTCATTTCCAGACCTTCAGGATGTTTCTTCGAAAGGTTTTTATCTAACGCATCGAATGAAGCCCCACGAGGTTTCCCTCCGAGTCCCGGAAGAGGGCGAAGAAGCCGTATTCGTCGGTGATCTTTGTCTTCGTTACGGCAACCGTGCCTCCTGCCGGTTCCACCCGCTCGAGGGCTTCGTTCAGATCTTCACCTGCGTTCAGGTAAACCACCGTCCCCCGGTCACAGGGTTCGTAGCCTTCCCCGTTAACCAGGGCGCCGCTGTTGGCATGGCCCGCCGTCGGGAAGAAGGCCATGGTGAATTCGCCTATTTTCTGCACGGGCATGTC
The DNA here is from genome assembly GCA_026388445.1 of Deltaproteobacteria bacterium. Lineage (GTDB taxonomy): Bacteria > Desulfobacterota > Syntrophia > Syntrophales > UBA2192 > JAPLJU01. The sequence goes on along the minus strand of JAPLJU010000104.1, from coordinate 1,756 downwards.
GTGGCCGAGGATGTTGCTGTAGAAATTCCTTGCCCGCTCCATGTCCCTGACAGGGATCTCAAACCAGACCGCCATGTTTCTCATGATCCTGCTCCGAAAAAATTTATTTTACTTATCAATAATATTTTATATCATGAACCGCTTTGTGACAAAGCCTTTTCAAACCCCGGACGCAATTATCCATCCGGCGGAACTCCATCTCAAAAAGAGGGTTATAATGAAAACGCTTTATTTTGATGACTTCAAGGTCGGCGACAGGTTCGAATCCCCCGGCATCACCGTAACGGAAGGACAGATCATTGACTTCGCCATGCAGTTCGACCCGCAGGTTTTCCACCTCGACGCTGAAGCCGCGAAGAAGACCATCTACGGGGGTCTCATCGCGAGCGGAATCCACACGATCGCTCTCACCTTCCGGCTCTTCCTCATGACCGGGGCGATCCATCCCGGCAACAGCCTTGGCTCTCCCGGTTTCGATGAGCTTCGATGGCTTCTTCCCGTGCGGCCCGGCGACACGCTCCGCGCTGTCGGCGAGGTCCTGGAGCTCCGGCCCTCCAAGTCACAGTCTGACCGGGGAATCGTCCGGTTGCGCTATTCTGCCTTTAACCAGAAGGACGAGCCTGTTTTGAGCGTCATCGGAAACCAGATCGTCCGCCGCAAGCCCTGAGCTTGAGGCTTCTATTCGTAACCGAGCTCTATAAGCCTTTCCTCGTCGATCCCGATGAAGTGCGCCACCTCATGCACGACGGTGATCTCGATCTGTTCTTCGAGCTCTTTGATGGTTTGACACATCTCCTCGAGGGGCTTCTGAAAGATGAGAATAGTGTCGGGGAAAAGGGGCGGATAAATCATGGACCGCTCGAGGAGGGAAGCCCCCTGGTAAAGTCCGAGGAGCGGCTCGTCGGGCGGCAGGCCCATGGCTTCCAGGAGATCCGGCGAGGGACTTTTCTGGACGGAGATGAGCACGTTGTCGAGATGCTGGCGGATCTCGTGCGGGATTCGCCTGATCGACCTTTGAACCGCCTTGTCGAAATCCTTTCTGCTGAGCTTCATTTGTCACCATCCTCGATGCACATGTGGGGAACGTTTAACGGGACGCCCGTATCACCCCCTCGAGAAATGCGTCAATTAGCCCGTTGAGTTGGTCAGGTTTGTCCATCTGGGGCCAGTGGCCCGTGCCCCTGATCAGCCTGTGGAGGCTGAACGACGCGTTGTTGAGAGGCGTGATCACCGACAAGGTCGGACCCGAATACCTGCGCAGAGGTGTGACCGGGTCATAGGTCAGGATCGCGCGAAAAATGCCGATCACCGCCGCTCGCGGCGCGGCCAGGATGACGTAAATATAACCCCGATTGACATTTCGTGGTCCTGAAGATCCCATGGATGACGAAACCGGTTCAGACCTTCGTTTTCAGTAAAAGACAGTCCGGGTCCTGTGGCGAGGACCAATATTTTTGTAATAGGGCTCCTGTCCGCGGTTCCACAGGAGGTAGTCTAGGTTCATCGCCGTTACGTTCTCCCCCGATTCTCGAAGCGCTTGCACCATGAGCTCCACGGCATGAACGGAGCAGGCCCTGATCTCGATCTCCTCCTGCGAGTGGGCGGGGATCAATTCCTCCCGGTCGATCCTTGAAGCAAGATGCACGTCATATGCAAGGATCTTGTCGACACGCAGCACGTGGGGAACGAGGTTGTCGGCAAAAATGGTGAGCCGGTCCAAGTCGTCAAAACGGCCCCAGCCATCGCCGCCGAAGGC
>JAPLJU010000003.1 GCA_026388445.1 Deltaproteobacteria bacterium | reverse complement strand
AAGGTCTGGGCCAAGTACGCCACGATCTACCGTTTCCCCTCGCTGGACCAGCAGGCCTCCTACTACGCCTTCCCCTTCGACAGTTTCCTGACGGACCTGGAGAAGGAGACGGGCAAGAGCTATGAAGTGGGCACGCAGGTCAACCCCCTGAAGGATCTCAGGCTGGGGCTCACGTTCTATCTCATCGACATGGAGGACGAGATCAGCTACAACCCCGTCACGTTCCGCAACGAAAACCTGGACAAGACGAGGCACCAGGGCGTCGAGTTCTCCTTCGACTGGCAGTTCCGAAAGCTGGCGCGGCTCTTCGCCAACTACACCCTCCAGGAGGCCTTATTCCGTGAAGGAACGAACAAGGACAAGGACGTCCCGCTCGTTCCGAACCACATGGCCAACGCCGCCCTCGAGATCTATCTGCCCTATGCATTTACGCTGCGGCCCGAGGTCCGGTACGTGGGGGAGCAGTATTTCGGCTCCGACAACGACAACAGCTCGGCGAAGCTCGACAGCTACACGATCGTCAACCTCACCCTGCACTGGCAGCCCGACTGGAAGATATTCGGGGTCGCGAAGCCGAGCGCCTTCGCGGGCGTGGACAACCTTTTCAACAAGAGCTTTGTCCCCGTGGGCTACGAGACCTTCTCGGGGCTCACCTATTACCCCGCGCCGGAGATCAACTTCCGCGGCGGGGTTTCGCTCTATTTCTGATCAACATTTTGCTTGAAAACAACGTCGAATCGTCTTAGGTTAGATAAAAATTTGCGGGAAGGAGCAGGATCATGACGAAGGAAGAAAAAATTGAAGCAATCAAATCACGGGCGAGGAAGAATTTTTCTCTCGGCTACAATTGCTCCGAGTGCGTTGCGGAAGCTGTTTTGAGTTTGATTGAAACGGGATTACCCCCCGAGGCCAAGAAGATGGCCACGGGTTTCGGCGGTGGAGGTGGACTCTATGGAGACACCTGCGGGGCCCTGACAGGAGCCATTATCGCCGTGGGAGCCGTCCACGGACGCTCAAAGCTGCCGGAGGATCCGGACCCGAAAGCGGCGGCCAAAAAAGGAAACCAGCAACTTTACGGCAAGCCCGGGCTTTACAGGCTTTTCAATCAGATTCCAAATAAGTTTTTTGAAAAGTATGGATATACCCTTTGCCGGGACCTTACATCGAAATGGCACGACCAGTGGCTCTGCAGGGAACACGCCCTCTACTGCCGCGAGATCATCACCGAAGCGGCGGGTATTGCAGCGGAACTGGCGCTGACAGATGTAACAGATGCGGCCTCGAAACCTTTCGGTAAAAACGTGGAAAACCTCAAGGATTGAGACCATCCCGGGTTTTGAGCTCTTTTTTTCGATTCGAATACGATGTTCTCTTTCAGGAGGAAATTCTATGAGCAAGAGACTTGTTGTTGTGGGTGGTGGAGCAGGAGGGCCATCAAGCGCAGCCGAAGCCAAAAGGCGGGACAAATCCCTCCAGGTGACCATGGTCGAGCGAGGAGATTTTGTATCCTATGCAGCCTGACCGATGCCCTATTACATCGGTGATGTAATCAAGGACTATAAGCGGCTCGTGATTCGAACCCCTGAAGAATTTCAAAAAACGGGGATCGATGCCAGGATTAAAACAACGGTTGAGGCGATTGACCCGCATAAAGGGATGGTTCATCTCTTAAACGGTCCCAGCCTTCCCTATGACATCCTTGTTATGGCGACCGGCGCAGATGCGGTCCGCCTGGGCATCCCGGGAGAAGACCTGGAGGGCGTCTTCACACTGCGGAACTTGACCGACGCCTTGAAAATGAAATCCTATTTGAACGAGAAAGGATGCCGAAAGGCCATCATCATCGGGGCCGGCTATATCGGGATGGAAATGTGCGAGGCATTGAAGAATCTTGGGATCGAAGTCAAGGTCCTCGACATCCTACCCCGACCCGTCATCCGCTGGGATGCGGAATTCGCCAAGTTGATCCTGGAAGAACTCAGCAAAAACCAAGTGGCTTTTCTGGCAGAGACGAAGCCGCTTTCGATTGAAAAGGGAAATTCTTCAAAACTGAGACTCGTAACTAACGAGGGCGTGCTCGATGCCGATATGATATTGATCGGGGTCGGAACAAAGCGAAACACGAAACTCGCTGAATCGATGGGTCTCAAGATAGGGAAGAGCGGCGCAATCCAGGTGGACGCCTTCCAGCGCACTTCCAGCGAAAATGTATACGCCGTGGGAGATTGCTGCGAGGTTTTTCACAGGGTGAGCCGCAAATGGGTCTATTACCCGCTGGGGGACATCGCGAACAAGCAGGGCCGCATCGCCGGACAGAACATAGGGGGCCTCTCGTCTGAATTTCCGGGCATTGTCGGGGCCCAGTCTTTCAAGGTCTTCAATCTGGAAGTGGCAGCAACGGGACTGACGGAGGAAGAGGCCGAAAGGGACGGGTTCCAGCCGGCCAGTAATATGATCTGGGGGCTTCCTGTAGGCCGCCCCATGGCCAGGGGCGAAAAATTAGGCATCAAGTTGATTGCCGACAAAAAGACTGCAAAACTCCTGGGCGCCCAGACCATTGGGGAAAAGGGGGCCGTTCAAAGAATCAACAGCCTCTCTCTTGCCCTCTGGTGCGGACTCAACCTCGATGAGATCAGTTACGTCGATCTTGCCTATGCGCCACCCTTCGGCGGGGCCTGGGACGCCATTCACATCGCCGCCCAGACCCTGAGGGCAAAGATTTGATAAAAAAGTGCTGAATCAAATAAAGAAAAGCCCCTCCGCCTTCGAAGGGGCTTTTCTTTAGCACATTGTCTGAAACCGGATGCCTGATGTCTACTCTTTTTTCATGACCTTGACCAAGATACTTCTACAGCACTCGGCGTTCTTGATGATGAAGGCATCGGGACGTTCCTGGATTGCATACTGTCCGTTGGCCTCGATGATAAGATCGTCCTTCGTCAAACCGTCTTTTTTGTCGATAATCATGAAACGCCCGATCGGAATGCCTGCCTCTTTCAGAACTGCCATAAAAACCCCCTGTTAAAAAATAGAAATTTGGAAAACTGGAATGATGGAATATTGGGTCATAAAATTCTATACGATGCCACTATTCGGATACCCATTATTCCATTACTCCACCATTCCATTTCCCCATTCAAATCAGTATCAGCCCAGTCCAGGTGACAAGGTTTTTCACCGGAAGTCCCGATACGGGTAAGCCGACTTTCTCGAGTGTCGAGAAGACATCGATCCCCATGGCTTCCATGGAGGGTCTTGCCTTGAAGGGGAACCTGCACTTCGTCTCCCCCAGAACGGCCACGCACTCATCGCAGAGCCTGCAGCATCCGCCGATCAAACCCGTCGCAAAGTGAAGACCCCCCTCAAAGGCTATCTTCTCCCCCATGTTCACAAGCTCGTGGAGTTTCTTTGCCGGGCTGAAGACATCTTCTGATAATTTGCCTCCGGACTGCTGCGGAATTGAGGCCGAGACCTGGATCAGGATAGCCCGGGAAAACCGTGCACGGGCCTTCCTGAAATCTTCGACGGAGGGGAGATTCGGAGGGCACATCAGGTTGCGACCATAGGTGTCGCACAGCGGAATCTGGCATTTCAGCCTAACTCTCTCGTCCACGACTATTTTCTTCACCGGGATCAGCCGCACCTCGCTCGCACCCTTTTCCCTCAGGGCCAGAAAGATTCCTTCAAGAATCTTTTTCTTGACCTTCGGAGACCGCGAGCCTTGCTTATTATCTTTACGCATGGACCTCCACATCATAGCTGGCGCCGGTCAGTTTTTCGAAGCCCGTTTCGGTCACGGCATAATTGTCCTCTACACCGACAACACCGAGACCGGGAAAGGTGAACTTGGGCTCCAGGGCAAGGACCATCCCCGGCTCGAGGCCCATCTTCCCGTCCCTCATGATGACGGGTAGCTCATCGAGTTCAATACCGACCCCGTGCCCGCAGAAACCGGCCTTCTGATTTCCGTAACCCATGAAGTGATCCAGAAAACCCCGTGACTCCGCGATGCGCTCCGCTTCCGCATACAATGCGCCCGTTAAAACACCCGGCCTGATCAGCTTCTCCAGTTCCCGCAAGATCTCCATGGAAACATCACAAGCCTTTTTCAGTTGATCCGGAAGAGGGCCGATACTCAGGGTGCGTGACTGGTCAATATTGTAGCCCTCCACAACCGCGACGAGATCGAAAAGCACCGGCTCATGACGGCCGATTTTCCGGAGACCCGCGTTTCCCGGGTAGGCCAGGCTGGGTCCTCTGCCACCTTCCGCGAAATCGATAAAACTCGCTTCTGCCGAATCAGGACCGGAGACCAGGGCCCCCCAGTAAATCTCCTGGTTGAAGGCCCTCATGCGGATATACCCCTGGTGGCCCCTCGCCCGTGCCGCCATCTCAACCTTGCCGGACAGTTCCACCTCTGTGATGCCCTCTTTGAGAGAATCTCGGGCAATTCCGGCCATGAAGTCGGAGAGCGATCCGGCTTTTCTCATGATCTCGATCTCGTGAGCCGATTTTACCGCCCGGCCTCTCTGAACAGCAGGTGAAACATCTACGACCTCCTGCGGCTTCAGTCCATTCAGGAATCGTAAATACTGATTGACCGGCAAAACATCAAGCTCCATGCCGAGCTTTTTCAAGTGAGTATATCCGTGATCGGCCATGAGCCGCGGCAGATCTCGAGGACTTTCAATAGGAATGATCCGCTCGAGCGGGGATTCCTGACGGACGCGATTGAGGTTTTTTCGCACGAAAAGAAGCGGCTCTCCGGAGACAGGAATAAAGAGACAGCCCTGCGGAACCGTGCCGCAGAAGTAGTAAAGATCGGCGTTCTGGACGATGAGAGCCCCATCGATGCCCTGTGGTGACATCCGGCCCTGCAG
>JAPLJU010000301.1 GCA_026388445.1 Deltaproteobacteria bacterium | reverse complement strand
GGGATCCTGGCAATCTCCTCCCCCTTGAATTTGACCGCGATGCCGTAGGCGTAAACACTCTCCGCTTTCGACGGTGCCGCCGCCTTTTCACGAACGACCCGGTCAACGAGTTCAACGCCCTTCAGGAGGACACGGAGGTCACTGTCTCCTCCCGCGCCCTCCACATCGACCGTGATCCCGCGACCGAAAGGAGAGCTTGTGGCGACCTCCTTGATGACGAACTCATCCCGGTAAGTCAAAACGAAGACGTTCTCCTCCGTGAGCTTCACGTCGGCGCCGTCTCTCTCGACGACGAGATAATAAAAATGCGGTTTCCCGCCAAGAAAAGTGGAGACGGTGTCTTTTGTTCTGGAAAACCACCCCTCACCGCCTTTTGTCTTCGCCATGTACTCGTCGAAAAAAGCCGCGCCCCCGGCTACGAGGAGCGAAAAAACAAAGACAGCCGCGAGAAAGAGGAGAATCTTCCCTGATTTTTTCCGTCTTTTTTCCGGTGGCTTCATGTAGGCTAAAGAATCGTCATCATTCATAACGTGTCCTATTTCACAGGGGCCGGTTCATGCGCCCCGGGGGTGATACTTTCGGTGAATTTCCTTGAGCCTCTCGCGCGGGACGTGCGTGTAGACCTGCGTTGTCGAGATGTCGGCATGGCCGAGCATGACCTGGACGGCGCGGAGGTCAGCCCCGCCCTCGAGAAGATGGGTCGCAAAAGAGTGCCGGAAGGTATGCGGATGGACCTTTTTCTGAAGCCCCGCCAGGAGCGCATATTTCTTGACCATCTTCCATAGGGCCTGACGCGTAAGGCCCCCGCCCCGCCGATTCACAAAAAGAATATCGGTTTTTTCCCCTTTTAGCAAAAGGGGCCTCGATTCGTCCATGTAGCGGCGAAGTATCGCGATGGCTACCCTCCCAATGGGGACGATCCGCTCCTTCCTTCCTTTACCCGTCGCTGTGAGGCACCCCACCTGCCAGTTGACGGAATTCATGGTGAGCGTCACAAGCTCCGAGACACGAAGACCCGTGGCGTAAAGAAGCTCGAACATGGCTTTATCCCTGAGTCCCTGCGGCTTTGTGTCATCGGGCTTCTGCAGGAGCTCTTCCATCTCATGAAGGCTCAGCGTATCGGGAAGGCGCATCCAGACCTTTGCCAGGCTCACCTTCGTCAGGGGGTTTTCCTGGATGTGGCCGGATCTCAAAAGATACCTGTAGAGGCCCCTGATGGCGGCGAGGTTTCTGTTGATCGACGTGGCTGAAAGACCCCCCCTCTTTAGGGTGCCCAGGAAGGCGACGAGGTGCTCGGGGTCGACATCCCCGGGGGAGCCTAACTTTTCTTGCCTGAGGTAACCGGCAAAACGTCGCAGGTCCCGGCTGTAGGCCTCGAGGGTATTCAAGGACGACCCCTTCTCCACGGCCAGGAAGTTTAAAAATTCATCGATTCGCTCATCCATCGGCTGTAGACAAATTTAAAGGTATTTCGCTGCCATATCTATCGCAAATGGGAACGGGAGGCAAAGACTTTTTTGCTATCTTTCGGAAGCCGAAATAATGATGTGTCTGGCTGTAACGTACCATGGAGGGTGGATTGACGGAGGAATGTTGAGGCAGATGCTGTCACGTTCACGCCGCGGTAGTTGGCGTTGTCTAATACAATAGGGCCAGTTGCGCTAGCACCCGGAATCACTCCACCGGGGTTATCCGCCTGCCAGGCCACAACACCCGTGTAAGCGTTCCTCGCATCCGATCTCGTTGCCGCCATCCAGCCACGCGCCCTGTACTGGTTGAAGACCGGGATGGCGATCGCCACCAGGATAGCGATGATCGCAACGACGATCATGAGCTCGATGAGTGTGAAACCTTTTTGATTCTTCATTTTCGCAAGCTTTAAAATCATTTCAGACCTCCTAATATGTGGTATGTTTGATTTCCCTTTTCTGCATGCCTGACCAACAATGAGCAAAGGCTGTGCCAGAACTTTCTCCTTATGGACTTGACGACCAAACATTTTGTATCTCATTGTAATTATGTAGTATTTTAGTTTGCGACTTTTTCCTCTCCCTTCCGGGATCGAGCTCCCTGGAAAATAAATCTGCGTGACCTTCACCCGATCCGGGCGATTTTCACGCATCCGGGACCGGCCGGGTCTTTTCTTATTCCCGGATGTCCAGCTTTTCGATCCGGTAATTCAGGGCGTCCCTCGTCATGTTCAGAAGCTGGGCCGCCTTTGTCTTCGTCCCCTTGGCCTTCTTCAGGGCCTTCTCGATGAGCTGCCTCTCAAGCCTCGCCATCTCGGCGTCGAGATTGATCCCGTCGTCGGGCAGTTCAAGATCGAAAGCCCGATTGATTTCGTCTTTCGCGCCATCGGAGAGGACTAGATTTTCCGGCAGGATGATGTTCGATTGCTCCAGGGCAACACTTCTTTCGATGATATTCTCAAGCTCTCGGACGTTCCCCGGAAACTGGTATTCCATGAGGAGCTCGAGGGCATAGGATGAGATCTTCCGGATCTCCTTTCCAAACTGGCGGCTGTATCTCTCGATGAAATACCTGGCGAGAATAGGAATGTCTTCCTTCCTCTTTCGAAGGGGGGGCATCTGGATCGGGATCACGTTCAGCCGGTAGTAGAGATCCTCGCGGAAGGCCCCCTCTTTCACCCGTTGGGAGAGGTCCTGATTCGTGGCGGAGATGATCCGCACATCAACCTTTATGTCCTCGGAACCCCCGACTCTCCGGAAGGTTTTCTCCTGGACAGCTCTTAAAAGTTTTACTTGAAGAATAATGGGTAACTCACCTATTTCATCAAGGAATATCGTACCACCTCTTGCTGCCTCGAAGAGACCCGGCCGGTCTGCATAAGCCCCCGTGAAGGCGCCTTTCATGTATCCGAAAAGCTCGCTCTCGAGGAGCGTCTCGGGGATGCCTCCGCAGTTTATCGCCACGAAGGCTTTTCCCTTTCTCCCGCTGTTTTCATGGACAGCCCGCGCGACGAGCTCCTTCCCTGTTCCGCTCTCCCCTAAAATAAGGACGTTTGCCTGGGTGTTCGCGACCTTCCTGATGAGCGCGAAGACCTTGAGCATTTCCTTGCTCTTTGCGACCATGTTTCCGAAGCTCACTGCCCCGTCGAGTGAGGCATTGAAGGAAAGCTCACTTCCCTGCTCGACGCCTTTTCTCTTGAGAGCGTCTCGAACGGTCAGTTTGAGCTCTTCGATGTCGAAGTTCTTCTCGAGGTAGTCATAGGCCCCCTCCTGCATGGCGGCCACCGCCGTCTCCCCCGAAGCGTACGCCGTGACGAGGACCACCATGGTCTCGGGGGATGATTCTTTGATCCCCTTCAGAACTTCGATGCCGTCAACACGGGGCATCTTCAGATCCGTAATGACCACGTCGAATTTGCTCTTCTGGCAGAAGCTGAGCGCTTCACGTCCCCCGGGCGCGGAGGTCACCTGATAGCCCTCCTTGGTGAGCATAATTTCGAGAACCTCCCTCATCCCCTTGTCATCGTCCACGACAAGAACCCTGGCCATAGAAACTCCTTATTCCTCTGACTCTCTTTTATCCTTGATCCCGCTCATTGGGGCAGAACCTCTATCGGAAGCCCTTCTTTATGTTCATTCCGTACCGGGAACGTGACCGCGCAGGTCGTTCCCCGGTGGACTTCACTTTCGATGCTCACGACCCCACCGTGGCTCTCCACGATCCTGCTCACGATGGCAAGCCCGAGACCCGTCCCCCCCTCCTTGGTCGTGTAAAAAGGCTCGAAGACCCTCTCCAGCCTCTCCCGTTCGATGCCGCACCCGGAATCGGCGATCCGAACCTGAACGAGGCGTCGGCCGTTCTGTCCGGGCAGGGTCAACGTCTCAATCGCGAGACGGCCGCCATCGGGCATGGACTGGACTGCATTGACGAGGATATTCCAGAGCGTCAGCATCTGTATGGATCCGCTGATGGAAAGCAGGGGGTTTCTGAGATCGTGGGCGAGCCCCGCGGCCATCTCCCCGATGAAGGCGAGCCGCTTGTTTTTCTCCGCCTGGGCCTCCATCTTCTTGATCGCCGTGAGATCCTGGAAGATCAGGATGTCGCCGATCCTTCTTTCCCGGTCGTAAAGCGAAGAGAAAGAAAATCCCAGGATGATTTTCTGGCCGGATTTCTGAGAAACCGCCGTTTCGAAACGCTTTCTGGACGACTGACCCCCCTCACCGCTTATCTGCTCAAGAACCGTCATGAAACCGGGGAAAACCTCATCGATCCGCCTGCCTTCGACCTCGGCAGCGGAAAAACCGGTCAACTCCTCGGCGGCTCGGTTGAGCGATTTTATCTTTCCCATAAGATCCACGGTCAGGATCCCCGTGTCCACCGATTCAATGATGCTCCGGTGAAACTGATCGAGTTTATCCAGAGCGCTTTCCTTCTCCGCCAGGCGCATCCGCACCTTTTTTTCCTGCTCGACGGCGAAACTCGTAAGCAGGGCCACGACATAGAAGGAGGCGACGTGGATGACAGCCCGTGTCAATACGAATTCCGACTTCAATCCGGCGCTCTGTATCTGGCCCAGATAAGTGGATGGGATATAGCCCCTCTGCGCGAGGTAAAGCATGAGGCCGTAGATCAGGCTGCAGGCCGATGCAACACTCAAGCCCCCGCCCCGCCCCAGCAGGAGGGCGGAATAAATAATGACCAGGGGATACAAAACGGAGTAAATACTGCCGATGGCTCCCGTATAGTAAACAAGGGCGCTTACGATGAGCACATCAAAAAAGGCCTGTAAGGTGATGTTGAATTCCTTGTGACGCAAGGAGCGGA
>JAPLJU010000181.1 GCA_026388445.1 Deltaproteobacteria bacterium | reverse complement strand
TAAGAACCAATAAACCCGCAAAAATATGGCGAATATTACATCCGGCGGCATGCTTTGTCAAGGAAACCCGGCGGTATTTGACGGACCTCGGATTCACCTACTCACCGATGATCTTCACCAGGACACGCTTCCGTCTTCTCCCGTCGAACTCACCGTAAAAAATCTGCTCCCAGGGGCCGAAGTCGAGCTTACCCCCCGTAATGGCCACCACCACTTCCCTTCCCATGACCTGCCGCTTCAGGTGGGCGTCGCCGTTGTCCTCACCCGTCCGGTTGTGACGGTATCGAGAAACGGGCTCGTGGGGGGCGAGCCTCTCGAGCCATTCCTCATAGTCCTGGTGGAGACCGGACTCATCGTCGTTGATGAAGACGGAAGCCGTGATGTGCATGGCATTGACGAGCACCAGGCCCTCCCGCACACCGCTTTCCCCTAGACAGGACTCCACCTGGGGCGTGATGTTGATAAAAGCCCGGCGGGTCGGCGTGTTGAACCACAGTTCCTTCCGATAGGACTTCATACCCCCTCCTTGGGGTCAGGCTTTGATAATTTGATATTCATCTTGACCCTGAACCAGCATGTCTTCCAGTTTTTTGATCAGCTTCACGAACGACTCTTCTTTCGCCATTCGCTTCTCGACACTTCTAATCCCGCAGCTCAATGTCGCCGGATCTCTTCTGAAGTGACTTGCAATTTCGGAATTCTCATAACCGCAAATTTTCCTTCCGAGATATCCAACCACCGCGCGTCCCAGCGCTCCTTCCCTGCCACGAGTCGCACTATAAAACAAGATCCTCTCTATTCCTAAGATATTTGATACAGTTGTAGTGAGCCTCTCGATGGATATTTCGTCTTTGTCGCTCTTTCTTTCATTTAGAGCCAATCGGACATCCCGAATAAACTCCTCCTCTCCAAGAAAACGCTGATCTTTAATATCGTAAAAATCTTCATGCCCCTCTTTCCCATATCGAAAGTTGAATCTCTTTGCATACCGAAACTGAACTACTTGCATGATACGCGCTAAGGGGACATCGCCTACCTGCACGAGTAGATGAGCATGGTTTGTCATCAGTGCGTAGGCATAAAGGCTGAACTGATAGCGTTCTTTGTATTCTTTGAGAAACCTTAGATAGAGTCGATAATCATCGTCTTCTCGAAAAATATCCTGGCCGCCGTTTCCGCGGACGATCACATGATAAAAAGCACCGGGAAAGTGGATTCTTGATCTTCTTGCCATGGCCATGCATAGCATAAAGAACCAATTAGTGAAAATATCAAATTATCAAAGCCTGACCCCATTTGTTTGTTGCTAAAATGAATTGGGGATGGTAATTTATCTCATCTGATTTATGAGGAGGTTGAAGAAATGAAATTCAGTGTCACAAAATGTCTGCGAGAATCGGCTTTAGTGGCGGCATGCCTGGTCCTAGTGCTGACGCTCTCCCCGGCGGTTTCTGCCTACTCGGCGACGGCGAGGGAGATTGACGTCAGCGTGGATGTTGCGCTCGAGCGATTCTACAAAGAGGTGAAAGGGGCGCATGAGTTTACCAAGAGCGCGAAGGCCCTGCTCATTCTCCCGAAGGTCATCAAGGGCGGCTTTTTTTTCGGCGGTGAGTACGGCGAGGGGGCCCTTCGCATCGGCGGAAAGTCCGTTGCTTACTACAACATCGCCTCCGCCTCTTTCGGACTCACCTTCGGCGGCGAGCAGAAGGACATCATCATCGCTTTCATGACCGATGATGCCCTCAACAAATTCCGCAAGAGCGAAAACTGGGAGGCAGGTGTGGATGGCAACATCGCCGTCCTGAATGTCGGCGCCGGTGCCACTGTCAGCACGGAAACGATCAAAGACCCCATTGTCGGGTTCGTCTTCGGAGTGAAGGGATTGATGGCCGACGCGTCGCTTAAGGGTTCAAAGCTCACGAAACTCAAGAAGTAAGAGATTTTTTTACTTATCAGCGAGACGAGCTGGAAAAAAATACCCGGATGGATCATCTCCACCCGGGTATTTTTTTGACGCCTGTGTTCATTTTTAAAGAGCTAAGCCAGCTTCTGTGCCAGGCCCTGCTGAACCTGCCTCGCCTCGGCCACAACACGCTCGATCACTTCCTTGACCGTCGGCATGTCGTGGATCAGGCCGGTGACCTGCCCGACGGGAAGCACTCCTGTCTGCAGATCCCCCTCTTCCGTCGCCAAACGGATCATTTTAAAGGCGTTTGCCAGGTAGGCCATCTGGATTGCGTTTTTGAACCCCGATGCCAGAACGCCCGCGAGCACTTTGAAGTACGGCAGGTGCAACTGCCGGGCGATATCCTTGGAGCTGACGAGTGACGCCGGGATATCGAGTCCGCGTTTTATCGCCCGCTCCGCCGCGTCCGTCTTCATCACCCGGCACCAGATCCCATCAAAACGCTTGGAAAAAATGGTATCGGTCACGTCCTTTTCGAGAGAGAGCTTTTTGTAGTTATCATGGAGTGGGCTTTCCTGTGTGGTCATAAACCTCGTCCCCATGGCGACACCCTCGGCCCCCAGGGCCATAACCGCCGCCAGTCCCCGGCCGTCGGCTATGCCGCCCGCGGCGATGACAGGAATCTTCAGGGCATCCATCAGACTCGGGATCAGGACCATCGTCGTGATCGCCTCCCCGTGAGCGGCAGCCTCGTTTCCCGTGGCAATAACGGCATCACACCCGTAATCCTGGGCCCGTTTCGCGTGACGGGCATTCACCACGGTGGCGACGACCTTCCCGCCGTACTCATGGGCCTTCTTGACGATCCAGTCTCCCTTGCCCAGGGCGAAATTGATGACCGGGACTTTCTCTTCCAGAAGAACCTTTGTGTTTTCTGCCGCTCCCGGAAACATGAGTGCGCAGTTAGCCCCGAAGGGTTTGTCCGTGAGCTGCCGGATCTCCCGAACGGCTACCCGGGTTTCCTCCACACTCAGGGGTCCCGTTGCCAGAATGCCCAGGCCGCCCGCATTGGAGACGGCTGCCACCATCTTGGGCACGCTGACCCAGCTCATGCCGGAAAGGATGATGGGATACTGAATGCCAAAAAGCTCCGTGATCTTCGTCTTCATGATTGATTCCTCCCATAGCAGCCTTGCAGAACTGCTCTTCCACAAGCCGCGCTTTTATATCCTATTTAACAGAAGCGCTCAATAGCATTTCCTGCCACCGACAGAAGCCTCCAGTTCCTGCAGCGCCTTGAGCTTGCTTGCGACCGAAACGAGGAGATCGGCCGCTGCTTTGACTTCTTCCGCCGTGTTTCCCCACCCCACGCTCAATCGCACCGTCCCCTGGGCCACCTCCGGCGGCACACCGAGGGCCGAAATGACGTGAGAGATCTCCCGCCGGCCGGAGGTACAGGCCGACCCCGCCGAAACAGCCACACCCTCCCGGTCAAGGGCCTGCACGATCTCCTCAGCAGGAAGCCCCGGGAAGGACACGCTCAAGACATGGGGGAGCCGGCTTTCCGGATGACCGTTTACTTGAAGGCCGGGGAATTTTCCCGCGAGATTCGACTGAAGAAGATCCCGCAGCGCCTTCAAACCCTTCATTCGCGACTGCATTGCCTCGCCTGCCAGTTCACAGGCCCTGCCGAGACCCGCGATGGCCGGGACATTTTCCGTACCGCCGCGCCTGTCATTCTCCTGGTGCCCCCCGGTCAGGACCGGCGAGATCTCGACCCCTTCTCGGATATACAGAGCGCCGATCCCCTTTGGCCCGTTTATTTTGTGGCCCGACAGGGAAAGCAGGTCCACATGGAGTTTACCAACGTCCACAGGGATTTTCCCAACGGTCTG
>JAPLJU010000176.1 GCA_026388445.1 Deltaproteobacteria bacterium | reverse complement strand
GTCGACATAAGGAGGGCCTATGTCCGCTTGATTTCGGAATGGCTGAACTATATGTGGCACCTGCGACAGCATTACCCCTATCTCTTCTCGCTTGCCATGAGAATCAATCCCTTCGATCTGAACGCCTCCGCGGAGGTCCGGGAGGAAGTGGCGTAAGCGCCGGGAAGGGCATCTCACGGAATACTTCAATCGATTGTTCTGAAACCGATGAAACTTGACGCTTTGAAGACAGCTCTTTTGATCGTGGACATGCAGAAATACCAGGCCGGTGAGGGCGGCAACCTCCCAAGGTTTTTCCGCGAGATTTATGGACCCGCCGCGGAGGAGGGGGCCGTGAAGAAGGGGAAAGAGATCGCCGGAGTCATCCGAAGGCTTCTTTCCGTTTTTCGAAAGGCCGGGGCGCCCGTCGTCTATCTGGCCTTCGGGTCTTTGACAAATAACGGGTCGGATCTGGTTCCCTATGCGAGACTCTGGAACGAGGTGAGCCGCAAAAAGACGGGCTTACCCGCCTTCGTGCCCGCGAGCGATCCCGGTTACGCCATCATGGAAGAAATCGCCCCGAGGCCGGGCGAACCTCTCATCAACAAGACAGCCTAGGGTGCTTTCGGGGCCTCGAGCATCGATCATGTGCTGAAACAGATGGGTGTTGAAACACTGGTTATCGCCGGCATGTACACCAACCACTGTGTCATATCCACCAGCATCGGGGCGGCGGACGCCGGATACCGGGTGGTCGTGCCCGCCGATGCCGTCGGGACGTGGGATGAAAAACTCCATGAGCAGGCCCTTGAGGTGATGCACTCGTGGATCATCCGCTCCACCAGCAATGAAGTCATCCGGAATCTGAAAAAAAAGACCCGCTGAAGAATGCTTTTTTCTGAATCGTAGGCCCTATGGATACCCGTATAGACGAAGCTCTCAACATCCTGAAGGACACGGGGCCGGAATACGCCCACAGGTTTTCAAACCACGGCCCCATGGCGGCCGAGGCACTGGCCGCCATGGGATGCGAGGGCAGGGTGGTTTCCTGGACGAAGCAGTATCGACGGCGTCTTGCAGGGCGCCCTACGGTCATCGAGACGGTCCAGCCCAACCGGTGGGAAGCGGCGCTCGGTGATATTCAGCGCTTCGGGGATTGGGTGGTCTTCTTCAGGCGGGAGCTTGGGGGGGCCACCTGGCCTGCGGTTCTCCGGCGCTGGGCACTCCGCCTTGCGCCCGGGATTGTGGCAGCAGCTTACCACGGCGTCATTCGGACGGGTCATGCCGTCCGCAGCCTCGCACGGGGTGAGACGGAAGCCAGGCGCCTTGAGCTCGCCGAAGGCCTGGCCTACTGGGCTTCCCGTTATCAGTCCCTTCCTGGAACCCCCGGGATCAATACCAGCGGGCTCAGGCCCTCCGCGGCCATATCCCGGATCGAGCTTCTCCCATCGGACAGACGACTCTACCGGACGCTGATCTTTGAAAAGGTGAAAAGGCTTGACGGATTCCTGCCCTTTGAGAAAGTGGTCAACCTGGTTGATACGCCCACTGAGGCGACCCTTTTTCTCCTGGATATGACGTCGGCTTTCGTCCGCATCTATCTGGCCAATGCTCGCGATGCCGGAAGCGCCATCACTTTTATCCACACCGTCACGGGACCCGGTGCCGTTCACCTGATGGCGCCTCATCTGCCCGGGGAGACCGTCGGGCTTCTGCTCCGTTATGCCTGGCAGGCTTCGGCGGCCATCTACGCGGCCATCGGGCAGAGACGGCAGCCCGATTCTCTCGAGGACAGGGATATCAACAGAAAAACTTTGGTAGACCGGGCCGTGAAGACCGGTGATGAGCACGCGATCAAATTTGCGGAGGTGTGCCTGAGGCTTTACAACATCAATCCCGACCCGGCTTATCTCGTTGCGTCGGAGCATGCCTCGCAGGTCCTCACAAGAGGTCGGGCGTAATTCACGGAAGGCATCCTCCAGGGAGGAGGTTTTATGCCAAGAACATACCCCTGCGGCGGCGGACCGGTCCGGCTCGTGTCCACGGACTGGCTGCTGGAGCGCCTCGGCAAAGGTATCATAATCCTGGATGTGCAGC
Source organism: Deltaproteobacteria bacterium (assembly GCA_026388445.1). Classification (GTDB taxonomy): domain Bacteria; phylum Desulfobacterota; class Syntrophia; order Syntrophales; family UBA2192; genus JAPLJU01. Next base: position 16,564 of record JAPLJU010000176.1, on the reverse strand, counting down.
CCAATGTTCATGATTATATCATGGAACACATCCCGGGCGCGATTTACATGAACGAAGGGCATTTCCGGACCCACGTCAGGCATCAACCCGCCCGGTTTGTACCGGCCGGGACCACTCAGCCCATTCTGCGGAGTGCCGGCCTGAAGTCCGATGTCCCTGTCGTTGTCTACACCGGGGTGGGCGCCGCCAAGGGCTGGGGAGATGGACTCGAGCAGACGATGGTCGCATACAGCCTCGCCCGTTACGGGCACAATAACGTTTGTGTTCTCGACGGCGGACTGGACCAGTGGAAGAAGGAGGGGAAGCCCCTCGCGAAGGAATACGCAGTGGCGAAGCCCTCGAACTTCGAGGCGATGGTGAGGGAAGATTATTATATAGAATACGGGGAATTCAGGAAGATCAAGGATCGTGATGATGTCATCGTCCTCGACGCACGGCCGCCCGAGAAGTATGAAGGCCAGTCTTTTTGGATGAAGCCCGGCCACATCCCCGGTGCCGTCAACCTCCCCTGGCAGGACCTCATGGACGAGAAAAACAAAGCGCTGCTTCGGCCCGAGGGAGAGGTCATGGCCATTCTCGGAAAGCACGGTGTCCATTCCGAAAAGACGATCATCTGTTCCTGCGGCACGGGCCGCGAGGCTACAAACGAATTTTTACTTTTCAAGTTTTATCTCGGATATAACCATGTAAGATTGCACGAGGGCGCTTTCACGGAGTGGGTCTCCTATCCGGAGAATTCGACAGTGACGGGCAAGAACCCGCGATAAAGGGAGGTTTTGAATGAAACTCAGCGAATATTTTGAAAAGGCCAGAGGCCTCGGCGTGCTTTCAACGGCGGATTCTTCAGGCAGGGTCGACTCGGCCGTTTATGCCAGGCCGCATGTTGTGGACGAGCAGACGATTGCTTTCATCATGGCCGACCGGTTGACACATGCCAACCTGCAGTCCAACCCGTATGCCGCTTATCTCTTCAAGGAAGAGGGGCCGAAGTACATCGGTAAACGCCTCTACCTGACCAGGATTCGCGAAGAAAAGGACAGCCCCATGATCGAGCAGATCCGGAAGAAGAAATATTCGGAGACCGAAGGAAAGTATGAGGGGATGTCGAAATTTCTCGTCTTCTTCCGGGTCGACAGGGTTTTCCCCCTTATCGGGGACAAAGAATAAAGCAGGGTACAGGGTATAGGGGATAGGGTTCAGGGGAGGATAATTCTCTTCCCGTGAACCCGAACGGAGTGTGCTATGAAGATCTTGATGACGGGCGGGTCCGGGTTTGTGGGGACGACGCTCACGCGGGAACTGACGCAGAGAGGCCATGCAGTCACGATCCTGACGCGCAAGATCAAACCGGGACAGACCCTCCCCGACGGGGCCTCCTTCCTCGAAGGGAACCCGACCGCGAAGGGCGCCTGGCAGGAAAAAGCGGCCGAGCATGAAGTATTCATCAACCTTGCGGGCACATCGATCTTCAGCCGGTGGACCGATGAGATGAAGAAAGACCTGCGAGACAGCCGGATTCTCACCACGCGAAATCTCGTGGAGGCAATGCAAGTCCGCAAAGGAAAGGACACGCATCTCCTCAGCACTTCCGCCGTGGGCTATTACGGTTTTCATGGTGACGAGGAGCTTTCGGAAGAAAGCCCCGCCGGAAAAGACTTTCTGGCCGGCCTCGCCGCAGACTGGGAAGCGGAAGCCCGAAGAGCTGAAACGACCGGTGCCCGTATCGTCCTCTGCCGGTTTGGCATCGTCCTGGGCCGTGAGGGCGGGATGCTCGGGCAGATCGTCCCGATCTTCAGGTTCTTTCTCGGGAGCCCTCTCGGGAGCGGTCGCCAGTGGTTCTCCTGGATCCATGAAAGGGATCTTGCCGACGTGTTTCTCTTCCTCATGGATCACCCGGACATCAGGGGACCGGTGAACTGCACGGCACCCGAGCCTGTGAGAAACAGGGAGATGACGGAAACACTCGGGAAGGTGCTCGGCGTGCCAACCTTTATGCCCAGTGTCCCCGGTTTCGTCCTTCGCTTGATGAAGGGCGAATTCGGAAGCGTGATCCTCGAAGGGCAGCGGGTCCTGCCGCGTAAACTGCAGACGGCAGGCTTTACCTTCCAGTTCCCCCAACTGAGGGAGGCGCTACAGGACCTACTGCGTTAGCTAAACGTCCATGACTTCCCTCAGTAGGGAGCGGTGAGATGGGCAAGAAGATGACCCGCGACATGCTCGACGTGAGGGGCACGACGAAAGACCGTGTCGAGCCCCACTACAACAGTCTCATTCACGAGAAGAGCCCCTACCTGATCCAGCATGCCCACAACCCCGTGGACTGGTATCCCTGGGGACCCGAGGCGTTCAAGCGGGCGGAGAGGGAGGACAAGCCCGTCTTTCTTTCCATCGGCTACTCCACCTGTCACTGGTGCCACGTGATGGCCCATGAATCCTTCGAGAATGACGAGGTGGCGAAGCTCATGAACGAGGTCTTTGTCAACATCAAGGTGGACCGGGAGGAACGGCCCGATATCGACGGGATCTATATGACCGTCTGCCAGTTGATGACGGGCTCGGGCGGATGGCCGCTCACCATCGTCATGACGCCCGACAAGAAGCCCTTCTTCGCAGGGACCTATTTCCCTAAGGAGAGCCGCATGGGTCACATCGGGATGGTGGAACTCGTGCAGGGTATCAAGAAGATATGGACCACGCGCCGGGAGGAGGTTTTCTCATCGGCCGAACAGGTTCTGGGAACGCTGAAGCAGCTTGCGACGGACTCCGGCGCCGGGCCGGCACCGGACAGTTCCACCCTTCAGAAGGCCTATACCCATCTCTCCCAGCGCTTCGACCCCGTCATGGGTGGTTTTGGAGACGCCCCGAAGTTTCCCTCGTCCCACAACCTTCTTTTCCTTCTTCGCTACTGGAAAAGAACGGGTGAGCCAAAGGCGCTCGAGATGGTGGAAAAAACACTGCATTTCATGCGGTGCGGGGGGATCTACGATCACATCGGTTTCGGCTTCCACCGCTATTCGACGGATTCGCGATGGAGACTGCCGCACTTCGAAAAGATGCTCTATGACCAGGCCATGCTGTCCATCGCCTACCTGGAAGCCTATCAGGCGACCGGCAAGGCGGATTATGCCGCAACGGCGGAAGAGATATTTACCTATGTGCTCCGAAATATGACTTCGCCTGACGGTGGATTTTACTCTGCCGAAGATGCCGACAGCGAGGGGCGGGAAGGAAAGTTCTACCTTTGGACCATCGATGATGTCCGCCGTGTGCTCCAGAAGGAGGAGTCTGATCTCCTCATCCCCATGTTCGGACTTCAGAAAGACGGGAATTTCATTGAGGAGGCAAGCAGCCGGCGAACGGGGGAGAATGTCTTCCACCAGGAGAAGAGCATAGGGGAGATGGCGGAAATGATCGGGCGGCCGGAGGATGATCTGAAAGAAGTCTTCGAGAGCGCCCGGCTCAAACTTTTCGATATCCGCCGAAAACGCATACACCCCCACAAGGATGACAAGATTCTCACGGACTGGAACGGGATGATGATCGCCTCTCTGGCGAGAGGGGCCCAGGTGCTCGACAATCCCGACTACGCGGAAGCGGCCGTATCAGCGGCAGATTTTATCTTAGAGCACTTGCAGGGTGCAAACGGCCGGCTCATGCACAGCCATCGGGGCGGCCACACCTCGGCCCCTGCCCATCTGGATGACTACGCTTTCATGATATGGGGTCTTCTGGAACTCTACGAGGCGGTCTTCGATACCCGGTATTTGAAGAAGGCGATCGAGCTCAATGACCATCTGCTCCGTCATTTCTGGGACGAAGCGGGAGGGTTTTATTTCACGTCCGATGACGGCGAGGAGATTCTTATCCGTCAAAAGGAAGCCTACGATGGGGCCATCCCGTCGGGGAATTCGATTGCGATGATGAACCTGGTACGCCTGGCCAGGATCACGGCGAATGTGGAATGGGAAGAGAAAGCCGTAAACCTCGCTCGCGCCTCTGCCCGCAGCATCGAACAGATGCCGGCGGCCTACTCACAGCTTCTGGTTGCCGTGGAGTTCCTGCAGGGGCCATCTTGCGAAATCGTCATCGCGGGAGATCCTCAAAAGGAGGACACCAAGGAGATGATCCGGGCCCTGCGGACCCATTTCGTGCCCGGCAAGATTGTTCTCCTTCGGCCGATCGGTGAGCGATCACCGGAGATCGAAAAAATTGCGCCGTTCACGATTCCCATGAAAAGTCAGGGTGGGCGGGCCACGGCCTACGTCTGCTCAGGCTTCAGCTGTAAAAGCCCGACGACGGACATCGACGAAATGTTGAAAATGCTTTGAACATAGGGAAAACCCGGGAAAAAGAAAGGAGATGTGTTTTATGTCCAGGAGATTCGAGCGTTCATGGAAGTCAAAGATTTTCGTTTGTGCCGTTGTCGCTGTTTTGGTGACGGTGGTCTTCGCGGTGCCGTCCTTTTCACATAACCCGGCCGACGTGGCTCTCAATTATGATCAGGGGAAGCAGACCCTTTTCGTAACCGTTACCCACTCTCCCTTCAGTGACATTCACTACGTGAAGGAGGTTGAGGTCGGCAAGAACGGCAAAAGCGTTGGAATATACCCGTACAATGCTCAGCCTGGTGAAAAATTCACGAATAACTACAAGATCCCCGCCCAGCCGGGGGATGTCCTGGAGGCCAAGTCAACGTGCGTCAAGTACGGCTCTAAAGCGGGTCGCATGACCGTGGAAAGATTACAGTAAAGGGATGACGACTCAGTTCTTTCCCACCCCGTATATTCGGGGGGAAAGGGGCGGGGGTCAGCGGAAATGGTCATCTACGTTCATGGCGGGTTCATGGTGACGGGTTTTTTCCTGATGGCAACGGGATTTGCCGTTGCCCGGTTCCTGAGGGAAAAGCGCTTCTGGCTCAAGGCTCACCGGGCACTTGGCCTGTCGGGCGCCTCGTCGATCGGCCTGGGGTTACTGGCCGCCATTTACATGGTATTCAGTTTCGGCGGGGAGCACTTCGCCGTCCTTCATGCCGATGTCGGTGCCGTAACGGTTTTTCTCTCCGCCATGACCCCCCTTCTCGGACAGCTTCAATTCGTGCTCAGGTCGAGGGCGGCGGACATCAGGACCTGGCATCGCTGGTCGGGCGCCATGACGCTCCTCATGGTCTTTCTCACGATCCTCTCCGGCCTTGTCCAGGCGGGCGTCCTTCCGGATCTGCGAGAATTCTAAAAGGGGCTACTGGATTTCATGAAACCCATCTATCTTGACTACAATGCCACAACACCCATCGACCCGGCGGTGGCCAAAGCCATGAGGCCCTGCCTTGACGAAATTTTCGGCAACCCCTCCAGCACACATTGGTATGGTCTGAGGGCAAAGGAAGTCGTCGAGGCGGCGAGGACGCAGGTGGCGGCGCTTCTGAATGGCCATGCGGAGGAGATCATCTTCACGAGCGGCGGGACGGAGTCCAACAACCACGCCATCAAAGGCGCCGCCTTCGCCAATCGGGACCGGGGCAACCACATCATTACTTCGGCCATCGAACACCCTGCCGTGTCGGAGGTCTGCCGGTATCTGGAGGGGCATGGATTCCGTGTGACCTATGTCCCCGTGGACATCCGGGGGCTTGTCGACCTCAAAGCCCTGGAGGAGGCCATCACGGGGGAGACGATCCTCATCACCGTTATGCATGCAAACAACGAGGTGGGAACGATCCAGCCTATCGAGGAAATCGCCGCGTTGATCCGCGGCCGGGGCATCACGCTTCATACCGACGCCGCCCAGTCCGCGGGTAAGGTTCCCGTCGACGTGAAAGCGCTGGGTGTCGACCTTCTCTCTTTGGCAGGTCACAAACTGTATGCCCCCAAGGGGATCGGAGCTCTCTATATCCGGGAGGGGACACGGCTCGAGAAGTTCATGCATGGCGCCGGGCATGAAAAGAACCTTCGTGCGGGGACAGAAAATGTACTCGAGATCGCCGGCCTCGGAAAGGCCTGCGAACTTGCAAAAGAAGACCTGGAAGAGAACATGGCCCGCATGGGGCAGACCAGGGACCGCCTCTACGAGGGGTTGCGAAAGGGATTGGATATCCGTTTGAACGGTCACCCGGAAAAGAGGCTCCCCAACACCCTGAGCATCGGATTTCGGGGCGTCGATGCAGGCATCCTCCTCGGGGAGATGAAAGATCTTGCAGCCTCGGTCGGCGCCGCCTGTCACGGTGCCTCCGTGGAGATATCGAAGGTCCTCAAGGCCATGGCGGTGCCGATGGAATACGCCCGGGGTACGGTCCGATTCTCAACGGGGAAATCAACAACGATTGAGGAAATCGACCGTGCCGTTGAAATCGTTGATTCGACGATGAGGCGGTTGAAGAAGTAGAGGTCTGCTGTCCATGATCTGCACTGCACAAGCGCTTTTTTTATTTGAAAGATGAACATTCAACCCTGAACGATTGAGGAGGTCCATTATGAAAGTGCTGATCGTTTATTACTCCATGTACGGGCACATCCACCGGATGGCCGAAGCCGTTGCGGAGGGCGTCGGGGAAGTGCCGGGAGCGGAGGCCGTTTTGCGGCGCGTCCCGGAGACCCTGCAGGAGGACGTCTTGAAAAAGATGGGTGCCCTCGAGGCCCAGAAAGCCATGGCTCAGATCCCCGTGTGCACCGTCGATGAGCTGGCCCAGGCCGATGCCGTCATCTTCGGTGCGCCCACGCGTTTCGGGAACATGTGCGGCCAAATGAGGCAATTCCTCGATGCGACAGGCGGGCTCTGGGCAAAGGGTGCCCTCGTCGGCAAGGCGGGGAGCGTCTTCACGAGCTCGGGTACCCAGCACGGCGGTCAGGAGTCGACAATCCTCAGTTTTCACATCACCCTTCTTCACCAAGGGATGGTCATCGTGGGTCTCCCTTACAGTTTCGTCGGGCAGACGCGCATCGACGAAATCACGGGTGGTTCCCCCTACGGTGCCTCCACCATCGTCGGGGGCAAGGGTGAGCGGATGCCGAGTGAAAACGAGCTGGCCGGGGCAAGATACCAGGGCCGGCACGTGGCCACCATCGCTTCCAAGCTGGTGAAATAACAGGACGCTCACAACCCACAACCCACAACCCACAACTTTTTGCGATGAGATCCTTCTGGCTCTGCTTTTTCCCCATGTTCGTGGCGGTGGATGCCGTGGGCGTCCTGCCCCTCTTCCTGCACCTGACGGCGGGGCTGGATCACGTAAAGACCCGTCGCGTCATCGTGCAGTCCGTCGCAACGGCCACGGTTGTTGCCCTGGTCTTTCTCATCATCGGCCGTTATATCCTTGAGTTTCTGGGTGTGACGGTGGCGGATTTCATGGTCGCCGGCGGTGCTCTTCTTTTCGTTCTCTCGCTGACGGATCTGATCTTCGAAAAGAGGAGTATTTTCCAGGGTAATCATGAAGCCCTCGGCGCCGTTCCCCTCGGCGTTCCCCTCATTGTGGGTCCGGCGGTGATCACGACCATCTTCATCCTCGTGGGGGAACACGGACTGGTTCCCACAGTGGCCGCCACCATTGTCAACATTGCCATCGCCGGCGTTGTCTTCTGGCTTGCCGTGCCCCTTCACCGCGTGCTGGGAAGTTCCGGGACGAGGACCATCTCCAAGCTCGCGAGCTTGCTTCTTGCGGCAATCGGTGTCATGATGGTCCGCAAGGGGATCGAGATCATTATATCTGCCCACCGCGTGCAGATGTGAGAGAAGAGACATTTGCCGGAGAGATCATCGCCGGCTGAATCCGGTTACATGATTCCACAGATTGAGATGAGGGGGTTTTATGAAGCGAGGTCTTTTCAACAAATCTTCCCTGCGGGAGATCTCGGGACGGAGGAAGCGCTGGAGCGACTGCATATCGGAACCGGGAGAGGGAAAAGCGGAATCCAGAACGCTTTCCGGCATTCCTGTTAAACCGCTCTACGCACCCGATGATCTGCCGGACTTTGGCTACCAGGACCGCCTGGGGTTCCCGGGTGAGGAGCCTTTTACGAGAGGCGTCTATCACACGATGTACCGGGGGCGCACCTGGACGCAGCGCCAGCTTGCCGGGTTCGGTCCCCCGGAGGAGACGAATCAGCGCTACAAGTTTCTCCTCGAGCAGGGCGCCACGGGTATCAACGGTGTTTTTGATTACCCGACGCTCCGGGGTTACGATTCCACCGATCCCGAGGCCCGTGCCGACGTGGGGCGGGGCGGTGTGGCCATCGACACCCTCGAGGATATGCGCATCCTTTTTGAGGGAATTCCCGTGGATCGCGTGAGCACATCGCTCGTGACCTGCCAGCCTATCTGCAACATCATTGTCCAATCCATGTATTTTGCCAACGCGCAGGCGCGCGGCATCCCCTTCGACCGCTTGGCCGGGACCTCCCAGAACGATTTCCTCATGGAGACGGTCATCGCCATAGCCCCCGTCGTCCTGCCGCCCGAGGTGTCCTTCAAGCTGAGCTGTGATGCCATCGAATACTGCAGCCGAAGGGTTCCGAGGTGGAACCCCGTGAGCTTCGCGGGATACAACTACCGGGAAGCGGGTTGCACGGCTGTCCAGGAGGCCGGTTTCACCATCGCCAATGCCGTCGCCTGCACGGAGGAGCTGATCCGCCGGGGATTCAGTGCGGATCAGTTTGCCCCGCGGCTGAGTTTTTTCTTTTCCGCCCATAACGACTTCTTCGAGGAAGTCTGTAAATACCGCGCGGCCCGCAGGCTCTGGGCAAAGGTGATGAAGGAGCGGTTCGGGGCCAGGAATACCAGATCCATGATGCTGCGTTTTCATGTTCAGACGGCCGGCGTGTCCCTCACGGCCCAGCAACCACTGAACAACATCACCCGGGCCGCCTATCAGGCATTGTCCGCCGTCCTGGGCGGCGCCCAGTCCATCCATGTGGACGCCTACGACGAGGCCCTCTGCGTCCCCACGGAACTGTCGTCCCTCACGGCCCTGCGGACGCAGCAGATCCTGCAGAGCGAAACGGGCGTGACCGCGACCATTGACCCCCTGGGCGGGTCCTATTTCGTCGAGGCCCTGACGGATGAGCTGGAAAAGGCCATGGCCGGCGTCATTGATGAAATTGACCGCATGGGCGGGATCGTGGAGGCGGTAAAGCGAGGATGGATTCACCAGGAGATCTCCAACGCTGCTTATGACTATCAGCGCCGGATCGAGTCGGGAGAGCAGGTCGCTGTCGGGATCAACACTTTCCGGATCGAGGATGAAAAGCTTCCCATCGAGCTCTTCAAGTTGCCCGAGACACTCCGCGTCCAGGAAATGAAGCTTGAAAAGATCAAGAAGGAGAGGAGTGCCGCCCAGGTCCGGAAGATGCTCGACCGGGTTGCCGTGGCCTGTGATCGCGGGGAGAACCTCATGGAGGTCATGCTGGAGGCTGTGAAAGCCTTCACGACGGAGGGGGAACTTGCCGGTGTTCTGAAGAAACAATACGGCGTCTGGAATCCGCCCCTTTTCATTTGAAACGGCAGGCAGGGGATTTCGAGGAGGAGAGAAATGGCGGGTAAAATCAGGATACTCATCGCACGTCTGGGACTTGATGCTCACTGGCGTGGGAGCATCGTCGTCGCCCGCGCACTCCGGGATGCCGGCGTGGAGGTGATCTACGTGGGCAACCAGAGACCGGAGGCCATCGTGAAGGCCGCCGTCGAAGAAAACGTCGACTTCGTCGGACTCAGCACGCTTTCAGGCAATCACATGGAACTCGTACCGGAGGTCGTCCGGCTGATGCGCGAGGCCGGTATCCCGGAAATACCCGTGCTGCTCGGGGGAACCATTCCGCCCGATGACGTGCCGAAGTTAAAAGAGATCGGGATTGACGGGATCTTCGGCCCGGGTACGGCCCTGAAGGATATCGTGAGTCATGTCTCGAAAAGGGCTTGACCGGGATGTTCTTGAGTCCTGATCGAAACGGGGTTGAGGTGTTTGGTCGGTAGAGAAAACCTTACGGTATTACTGATCACCCTGCTGGTGCTTCTATGGGCGTGCGAGCCGTCACGGGCCTACAGGGAGGGTGTACTGTCCGAGCATTACAGGATGATGAGCAACGCGGAGCTCCAGCGTTATCAGGCTCGCCTGGGTGATGAAATCGCGAGAGTCGAACTGGGAGGCCCTGTCCCCGAAGGTGCGGACCGGACGGTATACCTGGAGGTGCTCAGGGATCGCCGGAAGGATGTTGAGTCCCAGATTCGGGGAAATATCAGTCGTCAGCGGTACGAGCAGTATAGGAGAAAGATGGATCTCATGTACGGGTACTGAAAATCAGGTGTGAAATTCGTGTGAGGAGATCGCCGCGCTAAAAAAAGGTCATCGTCATTTCTTCATCTTCTTTCCTGCACTCCAGGCATCACCGGCGACGGCACCGAGGGCCCGATATTTGTTGTCCGGCATCGTCAGGATCATGGCGTTCATCTTCTGGTAGTCCGGCTGACCGTCGGTGAGGTATTTCTCCTCCGTGTATGAGGCGACGATTTCGCCGATGAAAAGTTTGTTCGTGGAAAGTTCATGGACGTCCACAAGCCTGCATTCCAGGCAGAGCGGGCACTGATCGATCATCGGTGCCGTTTTCAGTTCCCCGTAAAAGAGGTCGAAGATTTTTGATTTGTCAACCTTTCGACCGGAGACGATGCCGCAATAATCGGTCTCGACGAGAAGGTCTGTCCCCGGAAAGTTCACGCTGAAGGTGCTGTTCTGCTCGATGCCGACGGGCGTGTAATGGCCTTTGTAGATACTCACGGCGATGCAGGGAGGGGCGGCATTCACCCTGGACACCCAGCCGACGGCCATAAAGTTGGGTTTGCCGTCGACGAGGGTGCCCACCAGCGTCACGGGCATGGGGATGAAGGTATTATGGTCGATACGGATCTTTTTCACTGGATAGACTCCTTTCCTTTGAATAGTCAGCCGGTGTCGGCTTCCATGAGATGACTCACTCTGTCTATTGCAGCATTATATCATGATGGAAGGGAAATGTTTCTCTCCTGTTTTTCGTCACGCGGGGGGGACGACTGTCATGAGCGGTGCCGGCGGATATCTTTGCGGAGGTTTCGGTCAAGATGAATCGAAGGTATAGAAGATCTCGCCTGGTTATCCTTGCGCTTCTGATTCTGTTTCTTGCCTATTTGCTGTGGGGACGCGGGAACGGCGATCTCGAGGAGATGACGGACTTCGGCTCCAACCCGGGGAAGGTCAGGATGTACAAGTACGTCCCGGCCGGGCTGCCACCGGGTGCGCCACTCGTTGTCGCCCTCCACGGCTGCGATCAGGATGCGAAGAAATACAGCAGGGAAACAGGCTGGAGTTCTCTTGCGGACCGGCATCAGTTTGCTGTCCTTTACCCGGAGACCGGTCTATCGAACAACCCCCTGAAATGCTGGAACTGGTTCAGGCCGGAAGATCAGGTCCGGGGCAGCGGTGAGGCCCTTTCCGTGAAGCAGATGGTGGATGCCATGATCGCCGTCCATGACCTCGACCGTAAACGGGTCTTCGTGACCGGCCTGTCCGCGGGTGGTGCTCTGGCCAATATGCTCCTGGCTGTCTATCCCGATGTCTTTGCGGGCGGTGCGCCCATGGCGGGGGTGGCCTACGGGTGCGCTTCCAATGCGATGGCCGCCGTCGGCTGCATGAACGGCTCGCGGACGCTGAGCGACCGACAGCTTCTCGATGCGGCCAGGAGAGGGTATGCAGGATATTCCGGGCCCTATCCCGTCGTCAGCATCTGGCAGGGGACGACAGACGTCATCGTCTCCCCCCTCAATGCCGACGAGATTGCCCTGCAGTGGAGACAGGTTCACGGTATGGATTCACCTCCGGCGATGGATGAGGTCATCCAGAGAAGCCGTCACATCGTCTATCAGAACAGGGATGGAAAGGGTGTCATCGAGATCTGGAAAATAGGGGGGATGGCCCACGGTGTTTCCGTGGATCCCGACGGTACCGGGGGGGAGGCGGGCGGGATGGCGGGTACTAACGCCTTTGACCGGGACATCTGGTCCTCCTATCAGGCCGCAAAATTCTGGGGATTACTGGATCCTGGCGGTGTGCCCGGCAGGAGATGATCGCCGGATGTGCGACGGATGGCCCCGAAAATCGAGGTAAAAAATTGGTTGATACTATCCGCACTCCATGCTATCAGTATTCGCCCTCAGGGGATAAGAAATCTCGACGTGTGACAGGTGAGCGATGGGGAGTGTTGTCAAGAAGAGAAGAAAGAAGATTGCCAAGCACAAATACAAAAAACGTCTGAAGGCTCAGCGCCACAAGAAAAAGAAGTAGGCCTGTGCGAAGACACGCGCCGGGTGCAGGTGTTTCCGCCTTCGTCCCGTGCCGGGGAAATTAGAAAAGGCAGTCGTTTTTTCGGCGACTGCCTTTTTATTTTTTCATGACCCCGGATCTTCTTTCGGGAGGATGAGGCGATCATTTTTCTGCGCGGGCGCTGCAGGTTTCTGTGGCGTTGCCTGCTCATCACCTCTCGCCCCGGCAACGGGGTTAAGTCCTTTCATCCTTGAAGAGGTTCCTGAGGGGATCAAACCAGGTGTCTATCTGAAAACTCTCCCATTGCTTCTCGATGTTCTCCCTGAGCGGGGCCAGGATGTTGATGTAGTCATCCGTCCACGGCGCCATATCATTTAGTCCGTCATCCTTACCGAATTGCACCCAGCCGAGTTTCAGCAGGGGTTGCAGGTCCTCCGGGTTTCTTGCCAGGGCGACGCACCAGACGGAACTCTGGTACGGCTTCAGCTTGTCACGGGCCGGGGGGATGTTGATCGCGCCATGGAGCCCGAGTTCCAGGGCTGTGGCTTTGATAACCGGGCGGAGTTCGTAATACCGGTTCGAGACATGGAAGAGGACAACCCCTCCCTTTGACAGACGGCTTAAATATATTTCGATGGCCTCCCGGGTCAGAAGGTGTGTGGGGATTCCATCGCCGGTGAATGCATCCATGTGAATGATATCGTAATCCCGTCCCTCTGATTTGCCCTCCTGCATGGCCAGCCGCCCGTCGCCGACGATGACACGCACCTCTCCTTTGCATTCCTCGAGATAGGTAAACCACCGGCGGGCAATCTTTTCATTGTCGGGGTCTATTTCGTAATAAGTGACCCGGTCACCCTCTTTTGCGTAAGCGGCCAAGGCTCCGGCACCGAGTCCCAAAACGGCAATGTCCCGGGGCGGCGCCTTCGTCGTGTAAACATTCGAAATGCCTCCACCGAGATAATAATAGTAAATGGGCATCAGGCGCCACTCGGGCGCCAGGAGCTGCGCCCCGTGCAGTGTCATGCCGTGTACCAATTTTCTCACGACATCAGGATCCCCATCGATGGAAGGGAGGTCCTTGATCCGGTAGGTTCCGTAGAAATTGCGCTGCCGGTAAACAACAGGATACTCGAACAGGGCGAGGCTCTCCTTCACGATGAAAAAAGCGAGGATGACGACCGCCGCGAGACGGACACCCATGACCGCCCGTGAAGGTTCACTTCCGACAAGCGCCATCGACGGCCCCCGGCACCACCAGAAGGTTGCAGCGAGAAGGAGCAGGAGGAGGGGGTACTCGTAAAGGCCCTTGAAGATAAAGGGCGCGATGAGACTTACAGCCGCTCCGCCCAGCCATCCACCGAAGGCGATGGCCAGGTAATAATTCGTCAGGTGCCTCGCGGGCGGGCGAATTTCGTAGAGGCGCCCGTTGGCGACGAGGCAAATCAGGAAGAAGGCCATCAAGTGCATGAGAATAGTCAGGGCCGAGGTGGATTCCCACACGTAGAGAAAAAAGGACAAAAGCAGCAACTCAGGCCAGAGCCTGCCCAGATATCGGGGGATGCCGCCGTTGGTCCGGAAGGTGACGATGAAGCTTCCCAGGTAAAGGGCGAGGGGCGCGATCCAGGTGAGCGGAAAGGAGCCGATCTCGAGCGCGATGTAATTCGTCACCGCGAGAAGCAGGGCCGAAGGGAGGCTGCTGAGAAGCAACCACTGAAGGTAAATGCTGTTTTCTGTTTTCACAGGGGCCTCGTCCACTGATGCCGCTGTTTCGCCGGCGGACGCGCGCGCGGGGCGGAGATGGAACCAGACAAGAGCAACAATCACGGCGTATGCGATGTAAGCCCCAGTCCACAGGTGACTCTGCAGGCGTACCCCTATGAGAGGCTCGGCGATAAAGGTGTATCCGAGAAGCGCTATGAGAGATCCCGCGTTGGAGGCCGCGTAAAGGGGGTAGGGCTCATACCGTCTTCCCAGCGACGAGTGGCTCAGCCAGGACTGGGCCACGACAGCGGTGGTGGAAAGAACGGCAAAGGGAATCGCCGCGTGGACAAAGAGGATGACGAGGACCTGGAAGAGCGGTGCATGGGCGTCGGGTGTCGCCCTGACGGCTAGGGGCAGGTTAACAAGCGGGAGAAGCAGAAGGGCCAGATGCCATCCGCCCAATTTCCGGGCTAACAGATGGGCGTATAGGTAGCCGACCATGAGCATGGCCTGATAGAACATGAGGCAGGTGAGCCAGACATGGGCCGCACCGCCGAAATACGGGGTCAGGAGCCGGCCGATGAGGGGTTCCATCCCGAAGAGGAGTAAGGCGCCGACAAAGACCATGAGGGTCAAAAGCGCCATCGATAATTTTTGGCCCGTCTCGCCCGATTTCAAATGCCGCTCCCTTTGTACACTGCGCTTTAACCTCCGGAAAATAGAAAGTCCTTATATGTCCTTTCACAGATATTTTCAAAGGAAAAAAAGATGTCCCCCCTCCGGTTTCCGAAGAGGGGAATGGCCCCTGAAAATAAGAATTTGCATCCTGTTATGCGGTCGGGTTAAAAGAATAAAGAAAAGGCAGGCGGATTGGACAGGAGACGAAAGAAGGGGAAAACCACTTGATACAGCTCAAATACGGTCTTGACGAACGGCCCCCCGCGGGAGCTACGATGCTTTTGGGGTTGCAGTGGTTTGCCATTGCCTTCCCAGTCATCGTAATCATCGGGAAAATCGCCGGGGAAATCCATTCCAGTGATCCGGCTGCGCAGATTGTATACCTCCAGAAGCTGGCTTTCGTCATGGCTGCCGCTCTCTTCTTCCAGGTGTTCTGGGGTCACCGCCTGCCCCTGATCATCGGTCCTTCCACGATCCTCCTTGTCGGGATCATCACCAGCAGGGAATTCGGCCCTTCGACGGTTTACACGGCCATCATCGTCGGGGGGATGCTTCTGGCCTTTTCGAGCGCAACCGGTCTTTTCGGTTATCTCCGAAGACTTTTCACGGCCCGCGTGGTGGCCTGCGTGCTTTTGCTCATCGCTTTTACCCTGCTGCCAACGTCGATGAACCTGATCCTGAAATCGCCGGGCCATCCTGCATCGCAGGCAAACCTTATCTTCGCCTTCACCCTCATCGCTGCAACCTTTGTCCTGCATCGATACCTGAAAGGGGTTTGGAAGGCCACCCTGATCATCTGGTCCATGCTCGGGGGGACGGCCCTTCATCTGGCCGTGATGCCGGCAACGCTGGAGACGGCGTCCGGTGTGGCGCTCTTTTCAGGCTTCCTGAGCGATCTGACCCTGGAGCTTGATTTTAACCCGGGAGTGCTCCTCTCGTTCGTCATATGCTATATGGCCCTGTCTATCAATGACCTGGGATCCATCCAGTCCGTGAACGAGCTTCTCAAACCGGATCATGAACAGAAGAGGATTACGAGAGGTATCTTCCTGACGGGGCTGGCCAACGTGGCATCGGGATTCCTCGGGGTGATTGGTCCCGTCAATTTTTCCCTGAGCCCCGGTGTGATATCTTCAACAGGCTGCGCATCCCGCTATACGTTGCTGCCGGCGGCTTTCCTGCTTCTGCTCCTCTCTTTCTCGCCGGCGACGATCCTTCTCGCGGGCAGGGTGCCTGCCGTCGTGGTGGGAAGCGTGTTCCTTTACATCCTCTGTGCACAGGTGGCAGCGGGGCTGTCCGTGGTCTTTGAGTCTGCCACGGGTTATCGATTCACAGATGGCCTCATTCTGGGGCTCCCCATCCTTCTGGGGACGTTGATTGCCTTTCTGCCCCAGGAAGTCCTCCGGGCCTTTCCGGGGATTTGGAGACCGGTCATCGGAAATGGGTTTGTCGTGGGAATTTTGGCTGCTCTATTTCTGGAGCATGTGATTTTCAGGGAGGGCATAAAAAAACAGATCTGATTGCGTCATAGATGACCCTTCAGATCTGTTAATGAGTCTCTCAGGCGGGGTAGCCGTCAGACATGATGGGCAGAGCACCGTCTTTCATGCCGAGGATGCTCTCAATCTTTTTGATGATCTCACCCGGCAGAATGGGCTTGGCCAGAATCGGATGTCCCTGGATGTAACCGTACCTTTCCTCGACCTCGCTTTTCTTGATGGCAGCGGTGATGAAGATGATGGGGATTTCGCTCGTGTTGTCGTCTTCGAGCAGCTGCTCGGCCGCCTGGGTTCCGTCCATCTCGGGCATCATGAGGTCGAGCAGGATAATATCGGCCTTCCGGGCCTTGGCGTACTTAATTCCCGCCTTTGCGCTGGTAAAAACGGGCACCTCGAACCGTCCCGTCTT